>JASHQJ010000160.1 GCA_030037595.1 Candidatus Binataceae bacterium | reverse complement strand
TGAGATGTGAGACACGCGAACCGGACGGAATCTCGAAGATTCTTTTCTTCAGCCCCCAAGGTCAGTCTCCATCATCGCCAACCTCTCCACGAAGCCCCGCTAAGCGGACGGTTTCTCCTTTCCAAATACCTTCTCCATCCAATCAGGAAGGCCGAGGCGCACAGCCTTTCTGATTCCGATTCGCAGAAGTTGCTCTGTCATCTCCGCGAACTGTTCAAGGGTCACCGGTCCATTGAGCGTCTTGAGCAGGTTGGGTCTTGGCGTACCACCGTGAACGACGGAACTCCTCAAGTCGTACGCATTTCGAGCGAGACGGAACAGCGCTTTTCGGGCTTTGCCGGGAGCCTCACCAACGAAAAGTGCGAAACGTTCAGCCAAACGATAGCTCAGTTCACCTCCGTCACTGTCCGACAGGAACAACGACTCGGCGGCAATCATCAAATCGATTATCTTGTCTTCAAGCAATTCACGGTTTCCAGCGTATCCGAACCTGCGCACTGCGGTTGCGATGCTCGGTTTTGTTTTCGCAACTTCTAAGTCGTTCCAGAAGTTCACAAACTCCTTCGCACCTGTTTTGCTGAGTAGGTAATCTCTTCTTTGAGGGTCAGCTGCTTCCCCGGGTTGATAGGAGGTCCAGCCACCCATAAGCCATGCCTGGGAAAATGCTATCCTTCCCGCGACCGAGATTTGACCTGGTTGAAAGAGGCGTAGTCCGTGCAGCACGGCATCGACAGTTTGCAAAGACCTGTTCAGCTTCTCAAAGGATTCAGATGCATCGCGGGAGTCGATAGTGGAGTCCACGAGTTTGACGAGGGGATGACGAATGCGAACTCCGAACAATGAGTCGATTTCGGCATGGCCGAGAACCGAATGAGCCAAAGACGGGAAGAATCCACCATCAAGGCAGTGAGCTATCTCAATGTCGGTGAGTTGGTCTAACTCAACAGTTTGTTGCAGCGTGAGCGGCGCGATTTCCATCTCCAAACCGAGTATTGGTGCTGCAATAGTGAGTTCCACCTCAGGGCGACGTAACTCGGAAACGAAGAGGGTGTACTCGTCGGCAAATACTCCTTCTTCGAATTCAAATCGTTGAAACCGTTCGGCCAAGCGCCAGATGAGCCTATCTGTGACATCCTCAATGGCGAGATTTCGAATCGATAAGCTCGTGCCCACCGGCCTGTCAAGTTGGCGTGCTATCTCCGGTTCCTGGCGAAGTGCTGTGACAAAGTCCTTGTACTCATCTAAGGCGTGCAACTCGTCCTCCGAGTCACGCAAACAATGCAGCCAATGTGGATGGTCAAGGGCTTTCTGTTCGAACGCCTTTCCCACCCGCTGCCACCTGCGAAGCAAAGATTTCTCCGGTGGGCTTGGCGGGTACTCCTTGGCGAGCAGTGCAATCGCTGCAGACGTGTATCTCTTCGCAACGGGAAGCAGTGTGTCGTCTTTCACCCGTTTTGGCGGCCTTTCTGGAATTGGCCTTTTTCTTCTCCGCATGAAATTCGGTGTGAAGATTGCCCCGCTCACCGCAAAAAGCGCATTCGATTCTGTGAAGGGCCAGGGTTTCGCCGGAATACCCAACTCCCTCGCCCAATTCCCACCAACTGTTCATTCGTTCACGTTATCACCTTTGCGCCCAACTGTCTCATCGCGAGACTCTCGGCGACCGCGTTGCTTTCTGGTCTGGGAGTACTATTGCTCTGCTCTCACAAATCGTTGGCACGCTTGGCTACCTTGGCAATGTTGATGAGGAGGAGGTGAGAAGGGGTTGAAGGTTGCCAACATTACCAAGGATGCCATCTATTGAGTGTTAGGTCAGTTTGGCAATGTGCCCGGTTTCATCTCCATTGGTTGTTTCGGCAATTCCCAATACCACTTGCCATCCTCGTCGTTTGATTTCTGGGGTTTGATGCCCAGCTTGTCTTTAGCCCTGTAGAGCGTCCGCTTGGCAATGCCAGCCGTACTGGCTTGTGCCAACACTTCAGCCTGAAGCGAGGGTCCGTTGGCGAGCACATCCAGGAGGAACTCCTCGGCAACCGTGAGGTCGCTCTTTGGTCGGCGTGCCTGACTGTCGGAGGTCTTCAGGAGGTCCGTATCAGTCAACGCCGAGCGTCCCAGCCAGTGGATTTTCGGAGCCTCGATTTCTCCGGCTTCAGCTGGAATGTTCACACTCTCAACCTCGTACTCCAAGGCGAATGTTTCCTTAGCGAGATTGCTCTTTGTGGCCGCGAACACTCGCCGCTTCCTGTTCTCGGGATGAGCCGCTACCAAGTGACCGGCGCGGACAGCCCCAATTATTCCGATGCTGCCTCCACCCCGATACAGCGCCTTCGTTTCGAATGCGTTTTTGTTGAGATGGCGCACGAGGACCACGGCAGCGCCTGTTCGTTCGGCCATAGCGGCGAGAGGTGCCAGCGCACCCCGCACGTCTTGGTCATAATTCGCCTTGGTTTTGGAGGCGAGGTACGCCATGAGCGGGTCGATGATTACCAACACTGCGTTCATTTCGTTGACGGCCTTCTCAATTTTCGGAATGTCGTCGGGGATTTGAAGCGACTCGCGGACATCCACGATTCTATTCGGCTTGGGTCAGCGCCAGACGCGATTAATCGCGGAGCGATTGTGTCGGCCGCACCGTCTTCTGCGCTGAGAATCACCACTCCTCCCTCTGCCAGCGGTTTCTCATCCGGCGAACCTTTCCCAGTGCTAACTCGGGCGGCAAGGTCCAGAGTCAGCATTGATTTCCCGAGGCCAGGGTCACCGTCAATAACGGTCAACTTGGCGAGGGGAATCCGGTCTTTCCACAACCAGTCAACCGCTTCGGGTTTCACCTGCGAGGCGAGTTGACCAATGGTGGCTTCTCGGCAGATAGACGCGCCTTTGGTTCGAGGATTCGCTTTTCCGGCAGTGAGGCCCGATTCAATCGTTCTCCTGATTTCCTCGGTGCCAAGACCAACTTCACGAGCAGCGGCGAACAGGACTTCGACTGCCTCCCGCTCATTGATTTGTCCCTCTTGTACCAACTGCCCGACCTTGAAGACGGCCAGATTCAGCGTATCGTTGCGCTCACCCTCTCGTGCCGAGCGGATACGGTTCGCTTCATCGGTGAGGACTTTTCGTCCGTATGCCGTTGTTGCGCCTTGACCGGAAGGAACGTTGTCAAGGTTCTCAAGATGGTCAAGATTGCCATCACACGGGGCAGAGGGTGGCTGGCAATCTTCTTCATCTCCGCGCTCCAGTAGCGCCAGCAGTTCATTGGGCAGAGTTGCGGGAGGTGTTTCAAATGGGCCGTATCCATCCTTCCAGCGATACTGGCCGTCGAGATTTATCGACGGCGGGAGCACCACCATTCCACCCTCTGCTTTCACGTCGATGCCGCGCCCGAGAAGTCCCGTGCTGCAGCGCAACCCAACTGGGTCGCGGTAGATGAAGTGCTGGCCTCCCGAAGGAGTAAGCGAGGTTGTCGTTTTCTCCAGTTTAGGTCCGTACTCTTCGACCAAGCGTGCCCATGTTTCAGCGCCACCATTGCGTGGGTCCACATCGATGACCACAAGGCCAGACTCACCCGTAGCAAGGCCAACGTTTGCCTGGGAGCAAGCGGTCCACCACCGCTCGATTAGGCTCTCGTCAGAGGTTGCGTCTCGGTGGCCATTCTTGGTTTTGGGATGCTTGCAAGGGCTGGAGCAGACCTCTCGTGAGCAGGAGCATCGGTCGTTGCGAATGAACTGGACAGGGAGAACCTCCCAGCCGAGTTGGGCGTACTCGATAGCCGCCTTCAGGTGGTTAGCTTCTGCCGATGAGTTGTCAACACGAGCCGTCTTACTTAGGCTCAGTGCGTCCTCGGGCGAATCTGTATAGAGAGAGCGTTCTGCGGGTTCATCTTCTGATAGACTAAGTGTTCATTAGAATTTTCCTTAATGTTTAGAGAAGCCTCTGACTGGTGGTCGGGGCTTTTCGGCTTTGAGGGGTTGCTGCGACTTAGGATTGTGGGGTGGTGTCGCTGCTGCTTGAGGGATTCGAAGCGCGGACCAATTTCAGGAGTTCGTCGGCGGGCACTCGGAGCATCGCGCCGATTTTAACGACGCGAATCTTGCCTTCGCGAACAAGTTCGTATGCCTTGGCCTTTGAGATGTCGAGTTTCTTTGCGACCGCTGAAATCCGGTAGGCCCAGCGTTCTTCGTCTGACCGATTCATTTCGAAAATTCACTGCCTCATACAAAAATTTGTGACTGCGGCCATTATTGCATGAATCCGCCGACCGGCCGGGGTCGGCATTCCAGATTTCGTCTTGTGTTCGCTTTTAGCGGGTTGCGCTGCTACGAGGGAATCCACTGCCCTGACTGGTCAGTCAGAAGAAAGGCAAAGTAATCCCCAACGGTTATTTGGCCGTTCCTCAGTGAGAACGGGCGAAAGATGAGCGTTGGGTCAGTCGGCGCGAGAATGGTCGTTTGGAGGGAACGGCCATGCTCGCAATGGTGCTTTTGGTTTCACTGCTGTTAACCGGGTGCGCGGGTCAGCAGCGGGCAGCTTTGGCGCACGTCAACGAGGTAAGGTTGGCCTGTGATAACGGGCAGATGTCGGCTTGCATCGATTATCAGACCATCTCGGAAGAGTGCCTGCACTCGTGCAGCCGTCCCGGCTTCGCCGCCGGAATCAAGTGCGGACGTTGCCGCAAGGCCGGAGTCATCTACTGATGGGCGTTTTCGAACGTGATAGAGGCAGCGGAGTCTGGTGGGTCCGGTACACTGGCTCGGATGGAAAAATCCATCGCGAACGCGTTGGCTCCAAGACGCTTGCGAAGCAGATTTATGCGAAACGCAAGACCCAGGTTCGCGAGCAACACTTTGTTGGCCCTCAACGACAACATGTTCTCTTCTCGGTTACGGTTGACAAATACGTTCTGCGTAAGCAAAACGGGTGGCGCTCTCCGGCGCTTTGGCTCCGATGTGCGAAGCGCTGGAAGGAACGGTTTGGCAACCGGACCCTCGCGTCAATTACACGCGCCGACATCCAGGTGAGGTTGAACAACAGCGAACCCGCCTGTCTCCCGCCAGCGTCAATCGCGAACTCACGTTTCTGAAAGCCTTTTTCACTGACGCCGTGAACATGGGGTTGGCGGCCAACAATCCCGCGCGCCTGGTGAAACAGTATCGCGAGAACAATTCCCGCGTGCGCGCCCTTACTGAATCCGAAGAGTCGCGCTTGATGATGGGGCTCCCTCCCCAGTACCGCCCATTGGTTCGATTTGCCCTCGTAACGGGGTTGCGATGCGGCGAAGTGTTTGGCATCAGATGGTGCGACGTGGATTGGGGAGGTGCGGTGATTACCATCCAATCTCCCAAGGAGGGAATGGTAAAAAGGCTGCCACTTGCAGATGCGGCCGTTCGGATACTTTCTTTCCGTTCAACGCCAACAATTTTCGGATTCGCGTATTTCAGCCTGCGTTGAAGCGCTCGGGGATTCAGAATTTCCGTTTCCATGACCTGCGCCACACGTTTGCGTCCAGGCTGGCGAATCACGGCGTTGACCTCTACACCATTGCGAAATTGATGGGGCACCACTCGATTCGGATGACGGAGCGGTACGCGCACCTGTCGGACATGGCGCTGCGCAATGCACTTGAAAAGGTGGCACCAAAACTGGCACCATCGAATTCTGCTGGTGGGGTGGAGAGCGGGATTTCCGAGCAAATGCGAGGAAAAGCGGGTGTAGCTCAGTTGGTAGAGCGCGTGCTTGCCAAGCACGAGGTCGTCGGTTCGAAACCGATCACCCGCTCCAAATTAAACCTGGTCCGGCCCGGAGAGATAGGTTACATAATGTACCGGCTACATGGGTGACAACCTTGGGGCGGAAGGGGTTGTCGAGGGGTTCGAGCACCCGCGTCTCGAGGTCGAAATATCCTAGATCGTAATCCATAAAGCTAACCAGCCAGATATCATCGTGCACTTCCTTGAGGCCGACCGCCTGGCCGGCGAAGACGGTGCT
>JASHQJ010000159.1 GCA_030037595.1 Candidatus Binataceae bacterium | reverse complement strand
GACGAACTCATTGAAACCATACCTGAAGAAATGCTGCGCATTCCGTCGCCGCCGATGGCCGATTTCCTGGAGAGTTACGTTTCCATCCGGCAGCACGTGCTGATCCGTTTTGGCAAATGGCGTGAGATCATCGCGCAGGATTTGCCTGCCGATCGCGAGCTTTACTGCAACACCGTGGCGATGATGCACTATGCGAGGGGCGTCGCATATGCGGCGCTAGGCGAGGTGCCGGACGCAAAAACCGAACAGTTGCTGTTTCGCGAGGCCGCAAATCGAGTGCCCGAGTCCCGACATCTCCACAACGTATCTTGCCAGCAGTTGCTGGCGGTGGCGGAGGAGATGCTGGAGGGAGAGATAACCTACCGCCGCGGCGAGCACGATGCGGCCTTTGCCCATCTTCGTGCCGCCATCGCGCTTGAAGACAATCTGCCATACGACGAACCTTGGGGCTGGATGCAGCCCGTCCGCCACGCGCTCGGCGCGCTGTTGCTGGAGCAGGACCGCACGGCCGAAGCTGAGGCTATCTATCGCGAGGATCTCGGCCTTGGCGGCCCGCTGCCCCGCGCCCAGATCCACCCGGACAACGTGTGGGCCCTGCGGGGGCTGTGCGACTGCCTCCAGCGGCGCGGTGAAAGTGCGGAGGCTAGGCTAATTCGTCAACGCATGAACATCGCCGCCGCCAGCGCCGATCTGCCCGTGTCGGTGTCCTGCTTTTGCGCTCGTGCGAAAGCCAGCTGAGCCGGGCGCGTGCTCGCCGCGACGGTAGGATTTCTTGAACCGGAGCACAAGGTCGCGGTCGCGCTATGATCGGAAACCGTCTGGGCTGCGCTTTCCTTCGTCGGCATTATAAGGACGCCCGACATTCCCTCAGGGTATTCAGGGCGAGTTACCCATTAGGACGCTGCAACGATCACACAACCCGATCGCTCTCTCGATTTTCGCGTGTCCCTTCTCAAAACCTCGTCCGCTGAGATTTTAAGCTCAGGTTACATCCGAGTCCGGATGAGGTGTTGAGAAGGCACACCTTCTCAACACTAAGATTTTCACCGCTGAGCCGAGGGCTCTACGGGAAGCGCTGCGGGTTGCCTGCGCAAGCCTTTTGCCAATGCCGAACTGATTGCGACTGTCAAATCACTGCTTCGGTAGAAGACCGCTAGAATTCGCGACGGAACGAGCGGGCGCAGCTGTCCACGCTTTAGACAGCGCTTCCCACTGCAGCAACTAACGCAGGATGGTGTCTTCGATTGACGTGGACGAATTGGTTACTTTGCGATACCTGTCATGGCCCATTCCGAGCCATCTTTTCGACCGCCGTCAGAGCTCAGAACATCTAGAGGGCGGCGTCCTTTAAGCATCTTCAGCATCGCGGCCGAAAGCCCAGACCTTCCCGCCAACGAGGTCAGTAGTTGCAGACCTTGAATCGAAATCTGGGGTTCCTTACACCCGATCAAGCTCATGCGGTGTCGCCAACGGCTACTGGGAGCCGAATCCTGAACGTTGCGCCCTTGCCAGGTTCTGACTCCACTTCGATCTTCCCGCTATGTTCCTGAATGATCCGGCGGCTCAACCACAGACCAAGCCCGCTACCGCTAGCCTTTGTCGTATAAAGCAGGTTGAACACCTTGCCGAGCGCTTCTGCAGGTATTCCAGGGCCGCTGTCTGCAACGCTGAGGAGCAGCCATTGCCCTTGTTCGGTCAGCAGACCGCTCTCGACCGTGACGGTACCGCCTTGTGGCATGGCGTCGCGCGCATTCACGAGAAGGTTTATAAGGACCCGCTCAAGCGCGGTGGCATCGCCTGTTATTTCCGGCAAGGTCCGATCGAGGCGAGTTTCAAGGTTGATGCGGCCTTTTCTTATCTGGTCGCCGATCAGCAGCAACGCGCGGTCTACTAGTTCATTGATGTCTACAGGCGCGAGGACCATTTTGCGCTGCCGTGACAGTTGCAGGAATTCATCGATGATCGTGCCGGCGCGCTCAGCTTGACGCCGGATACTCGCATGGTCTTCCCTCATCTCTGTAGCCGGCGTTTCGTCCGGTAACTCGAAAAGAAGCTCGGCTCTTGAGCGAATTACCTGCAGTGGATTGGCGAGGTCATGAGCGATGCCTGCGGCTAGAGTCCCCAATGAGGTCAAGGTCTCCGCCCTCCGCATCTCCTGCTCAAGCGCGAGACGTTGGCTGATGTCGATGATCGCCGCGACAACCAGATCGCCGTGCTGCGTGCCGCTCGCATAGGTGAGACTGATTTCGACCGGGAACTCGCTACCGTCCTTACGGCGCCCCGCCAAGTTGAGACCGCGCCCCATTGCGCGCGTGCGTGGCGCTACGAAATAATTCTCGACGTGGTTGCTATGGAACTCGCGGAATTGCTCAGGGACGAGCAACTCGATAGGCTGGCCGACAAATTCCCGCTCTAAATAACCGAAAAGCTGCTCGGCCGCGCGATTCACCTCCACGATGTGGCCTTTGCGATCAACGACGATTAGAGCCTCGGTTGCGGCTTTGAAATACTCCTTGTAGGGCATCTGACGCGCCTTCGATTTTAAACTCGGGGTTTTGCGATCTTTGATTGGGGTCGCCTGCTAGGGATTCCCTACTTTTGGCCTCCAGCCCGACATTTTTACGAAAAGCCGGTTTGTTCCGCGAGCGCGAAGTGTTATCGATCGAACAATTTTGAATCAATTTCGAGAACACGAACGCACTCGCTCGCATAGATCAGTAGGTCAGGCCGGATGGAACTGCGCTCGCGGCGCCTGCATTCGGTCGAATGCCGGGCACGAAAACCTCCGCTGGTGGGTCGATCGCGCCTTCGTTGGAGAGCATGGTCGGAACGAGAACCAGACGGCGCCGCTCTCTGATAATGGCTCCATCGTGTTCTAGGTCCTTGAGCTGCGAAGTAATTACCGACCTCGCAGCGCCAACCAGCTCGGC
Source organism: Candidatus Binataceae bacterium (assembly GCA_030037595.1). Lineage (GTDB taxonomy): Bacteria > Desulfobacterota > Binatia > Binatales > Binataceae > JASHPB01. The sequence goes on along the minus strand of JASHQJ010000159.1, from coordinate 2,219 downwards.
CAGATCTTGGTGAGTAAGTGGTATATTAAGAAGAGTCCCTCGCTCATGGTGCCTGCCAAACTTGGAGCTTAACTCGGCAAAAGCCGTGAGTAGCCTGTCCCTGACAGCTAATCGTAGCATCATCGAATAGCGCGTGAGGAGTTCCTCTAAGCGTGAAACCAACATGTCCATTACGATTTGAAAGTCACTGAGTGACGCTCCAAGCATAATTTCCACGAATTTTTGCGGTTCGACCTTCGCCACAAGGCAATCCGTGAACGCTTCGCATTGGAACTGGTGCGTCGTTTCAGAGAGGACCGCTGAGATGCCAAACATCTCACCAGGTGGAATAAGAGCCATCAGCACAAGCTGACTGGTCTTGCTAAGCCCGCTAAGTTTGGCCACCCCGTCCAGCAAAATGTAGAGATTCCGCGATACCTCTCTCCGCGCATAGATCCTTTCTCGGCGTTCGAATCTCCAAACCGTCATTGCAGTTGCGAGGCTGCGAAGCTTGGGCTGCGGCAGATTGGCAAATCTCTGAAAGCGCGACAGCATCTTGGCGTCAACTCGACCCGCGGTTTTCATCACATTCGTTACCGTCAATAACTCCACTATACAGGTGCTGCCGTTGCGTGTTGTTGAGCACACAATTCAATAAGATGTGCGCCGCCGCCCGTGAACATCACCGAGCCTTCCACTAATCATCTGGATTCACAGACATTCCTCAAAGGCAGTGGTGGTTGGCAGCGAAATAGCACATCACGACCATTCGCGGCTATCAGCCCACTCTGTGGCCTTGGCGATTGCGATGCGGATCGCCTTACCCTCATCATAGCCCTCTTCGAGCCGCGCGTTGGCGATCGCACTGCAAGCGGCAGCTTCCGCATCGATCGCAGGGTTATATGTCTCGTCCCACGGCATTGGTCTGCATCCTACGGTGTCAGTAGATAATGTGCAAAACCTTGTGTTCTGTGCCTCGTCACGACTTGATCTTGAGTGACGGACGGCTCGAGGTGTCGCAGTAGGGCGCACCGATGGCGCTTTTCTGACTCTACTCACGCTGGGTCTTACGCGTGCATCTTAAGGCACGGGTATCCAGGCGGAGCAACCTCCTTGTGCGTTTGCAGCTGTTGGTGCTCGACCGTCGATTGCCGGCGCGGCTCCTACGGCGGAGCAGCTATCGGCGATTCGGTGTGGCTATACGGCCTGTTGTTGGTGCCGAAAACCCAATCCGGGTGACGCGCGGGCTCCGCTCTGGTACTGGAAGCCGCGATGCTGGGGTTGCTGACCAAGCTGCTGCTCATCTTGCGGTCTCGTCTGCGCTCGCAGGCGAGGCTGCAGGCTGAAATCTTGGTGCTGCGTCAGCAGGTGCTGGTCCTGAGCCGCAAGTCAGCGCTTCGAGCTCGGCTGCGGAACCTCGATCGCCTGATCTTGGTCTGGCTTTACCGGTTATTCCCCTCGCTCTTAAAGGCGATCACTGTGGTCAAGCCGGAGACCGTGCTCCGTTGGCATCGCCGCGGCTTTCGAGCCTACTGGCACTGGAAGTCTCGGCCGGCCGGTGGCCGACCCAAGATTGGTCGAGAGATTCGAGCCTTGATCCGTCGCATGAGCCGCGAGAACCCCTTGTGGGGAGCGCCGCGGATCCACGGCGAGTTGCTGATGTTGGGAATCGAGGTCGCTCAATCGACCGTCGCCAAGTACATGGGCCGCTGCGGGCAACCGACCTCGCAGGGCTGGAAGACCTTCCTGCGCAACCATACCGCCGGCATCGCATCGCTCGATTTGTTCGTGGTGCGAACCATCTCATTCAAGCTGCTGTACGGCCTCGTGATTCTCGGTCAACTGCGAAGGAGGCTGATCAGGGTCAGCGTAACCGCCAATCCGACCGAGGAGTGGATCGCTGGTCAGGTAACTGAAGCCTTTCCCTGGGACGAAGCGCCATGCCATCTGATTCGTGACCGTGATTGTGCCTTTGGTGCGGCGTACACCCGACGCATACGTGCCATGGGCATCCGCGATCACCCGGTCGCGGCGCACTCGCCGTGATGGGATGGACCCAGCCGAGTTCAAACGGCTTCACTTAGCAGAGCCAGTGATGGTGATCACACTATCGAAAACAAGAACTGGCGGGAGGGTCCAAGATGAAAGTTGCCAGAATCGGTCTCGATATCGCAAAGCAGACTTTTGAGCTGCACGGCGTGGACCAGCGCGGGCGAGTAGTACTGCGCAAGACGCTGAAG
>JASHQJ010000019.1 GCA_030037595.1 Candidatus Binataceae bacterium | reverse complement strand
ATGCAGAATCGCGGGATGCGAGATGCCCGCATCGACGGCAATCCTCTGCAGGCGAATCGCATCCGGCCCGCCTTTGACAAGGCATCGCTCTGCCGCATCAAGGATTACCCTCCGCGTTTCGGTGGCGTTCCGGTGGACTCGGCGCGCAGGTCGAGCATGAATCGCCTTGCTGGTGGCGGCCCTCAATTTACTGTTGTCGAGTCCGAGCGTTTCGCGCCTTGCGAAGCGTTCCTGTCTTCGGCGACTTCGGCGGACTTGCCGCGATGCTCCCGATAAATCTTTAGTGCCCACTGGAAGGAGGGACGCGGCTCCAGCTCGGCGCGCACCTTCGCAATTGGAGGCGGTGGCACGAGATCGCTTCCATACGGAAACTCGGGCGGCCTGACGATCGGAGAAAGGAGTGCGGCCGCGGTCAAATCTGCCACCGTGAAGTGGTCTCCTACGAGATAGCCTGAGGGGCGAAGTTCATTCTCCAGCCGGTCCATCGCCGCGAGCGTTTTCTCGTAGGCGACCTTGGCGCTCTCCGGGTTGATATCCATCAGGCGTCGCATCATCGGTGAGATCAGCGGCGACATCGCGCGGCGCGCCAGCTGCACAGCCCTGCTCGCGTGCGATACGAAAGCGGCGTGGAAAAACTCCGGGTTCTCGCGTGCCTCGTAAAAGAACCATCGGCGGATGTATGGTCCGAGCTCCTCATCGAAGAAGTCTTCGAGTTCGAGTGCGCGGCGGCGTTCGTCTTCGTCAGCGGGATAGAGCGGAGGCTCCGGGTAGGCGCGCTCCAGGCTCTCGATAATTTTGGTCGAATCGGTCACGATCGCGCCGTTGAGTCTGAGCACGGGGACCTGCGTTAGTCCGGTCATCTTCTTGATGACTGGAACGTGAAAGCCGGGTACCAGCGAATGGCGGACATGCGGGATCTGCTTGAAATCGAGCGCCCACCGCGCCTTCTCATTGAAGTGGGAGCTGGTGAACTGCCAGAGGACGGGAGTGTCCACAGTTGGCCTCCTCGCGTGATGGCGGCCGCAAACTTACTTACAATGTTGTAAGTACCGCTTTCCTTACAGGATTGTCAATGGCTGGCCATCGAGCGCTGCCGATTCCGGCATGGTGGTGCTAGGCACGAGATAGAATTCCGCTTTGTGCCTCGAAACGGCAGTCACTTGAAGCCACTACTCAACCCAAAACCGGAATGCTACAAATTGCGCGCCGTGCGAGGTTTGCTCAAGTCGATCATAGCCGCGGTTTCAGCCTGCGCCGCTGTCATCGCGTTAGTATTGGCCGTGGGAGCCGAACAGCCGGAGGAATCACGGGCCACGAATCCTCCAGATCCGGTCTTCACCGCCAACAAGCTCGCGATCCTCGCCCAGCTGCGGCGCAAGGACTTCGCCGCGCTCGATTCCGAGTTCGACGGCTATCAGCGCGCGTTCGAAGCCGATCCCAAGGCGGAGTTGAATGAGGAGGTCGCGTTCGAGTCCTTTGCCACCGACGATGAGACTGTCCAAGGCTTGATCGCGCAGTGGATCAAGGCGCGGCCGGGTTCTTTCGCGGCGCACATGGCGATGGGCTCGTACTGCTCGTGGCGTGGATGGCATACGCGCGGGCCGGGCGGAGGTCGCTCGGTGACCGACGAGCAGTCGGCGGCGATGAAAGGGTTTTTTGCCGCGAGCGTCGGCGATATCAGGACGGCGCTCAAGATACGGCCGAAGCTCAGCGTCGCCTACGGAGTGCTGATCGGCGAGGCGCGTGGCGAGGAAAATCCTACCCAGGCGATCGCGCTGCAGGCCGAGGCTCTGCAGCAAACGCCGGCCAGCTTTGTCGTCAGAGAGCAGCTGATGGTCTCATTTTATCCACGCTGGGGCGGGAACCATGACCTGATGACCAAGTTCGCCGACCAGTCGCAGTCGGTGGTGAAGCAGAATCCGTACGTGCACTGGCTGCTTGGCTTCGTCGATCTTGATGACGGCGAGACGTTTGGAATTCACGGCCAGTACGACGAGGCCATCGCGAGCTTGACGGGCGCGATCAAAAGGGGCGGTGATTTCTGGCGCTTCTACTCGAGCCGCGGCGTCTCTTATATGAACTCCGGTGCATTCGACAAGGCACTTGCGGATTTCAATCGCGCCAATCAACTGTCGCCGCAGGATCCCGATCTGCTTACCGATCGCGCGGCGGCTCTCGTGCAGCTCGGCAAACCGAAGGAGGCGCTCGCGGACCTCGAGGTAGTTAAGGTCTTCGAGAAACCGGACCAGCTCTGGAACCAATTGCATAACGCGGCCGTCAAGCTCGCGGCCGCGCCGCATCACTGATCCGCGATGCGTTCCATAGGAATCTCGCCTGAGACCGCGATGAAGTGCGCTACTGGCGCGCCGCGCGCTCTCGTGGCGTAATCATAAAGATGGCACTCAACGGCAACGCCGAAATCTTCCGCTCGCGCCGCCGCCGGTTCATGGAGGCGATCGCGCCGGGCGCGACCGCGATCATGCCGAGCGCGCCCGTGGCGATACGTTCGAACGACGTCGAGTTCATCTACCGCCAGGACAACGATTTCTACTACCTGACCGGCTTCACTGAGCCCGAGTCGGTGACCGTTCTCTCGCCGGGGCATCCTGACGGCGAATACGTGCTGTTCGTGCGGCCGCGCGACAAGGATCGTGAAACCTGGACGGGGCGGCGCGCGGGAATCGAAGGCGCGATGATCGATTACGGCGCGGACAAGGCTTACGTGATCGACGACTTGGAGAAGATTCTTCCCCGTTACCTCGAAAAGAGCGAGCGCGTGCTCTATCCGTTCGGCCTCAATGAAAAGATGGACCAGCGGGTAATGAAGATGGTCCGCTGGGCGCAGACGATGCGTCCGCGGCTCGGCTCGGGGCCGGCCGCGATTCTCGAGCCGCGCGAAATCACGCACGAGGCGCGGCTCTTCAAGGAACCGGGCGAGCTCGAATTGATGCGGCACGCGATGAAAATCTCCGGCGACGCACATCGGCGCGCGATGATGAAGGCGCGCGGCGGCATGATGGAATGGCAGATCGAGGCCGAGGTTGACTATGCCTTCCGGTCGAAGGGCGCGACCGGACCGAGCTATCCGTCGATCATCGCGTCGGGACCGAACGCAGCCGTGCTGCACTACATCACGAATGATCGCGAGATGCGGACGGGCGAGCTGCTGCTGATCGACGCGGGCTGCGAGTACCAGTTCTACGCATCCGACGTGACGCGAACGTTTCCGATCGGCACGAAGTTCAGCAAGCAGCAGCGCGATTTATATCAGATCGTGCTGGAGGCGCAGCACTCAGCGATCGAAGTGATCAAGCCGGGCGTGCGCTTCGACGATCCGCATGAGGCCGCACTCAAGGTGCTGGTCGACGGCATGATGAGCCTCGGGCTGCTGACGGGCTCTGCGTTAGACGTGATCGCCAATGCGGATTACCGCCGCTTCTACATGCATCGCACGAGTCACTGGCTCGGCATGGATGTCCACGATGTTGGGCTCTACCGGCAAGGTGGAGAATCGCGCGTGCTCCAGCCTGGGATGGTGCTGACGGTCGAGCCGGGCATTTATATCGCGCCCGACGACGACACAGTGCCGGACGGTTTCGCCGGCATCGGCATCCGGATCGAGGATGACGTACTGGTCACAGAAAGTGGACATGAGGTGATGACCGCCGGCATCCCGAAGACGATCGCGGAAGTTGAAGCGCTAACCGCCTCGTGAACGCTTGCCGGTGTCACCACAAGTGATACCATGGTTCCTTACACACCGCGCGATTGTAATCGCAGTTTTCGTAACAGAGGCCTGCCTGGTTACGGCAATAGAACTCGTCGTTGCCGCGCAAGTGACAGACCTTGTATTCGCGATCGCATTCGTAGCGGCACTCGACTTTCTTGGTATCGCAACTGCTGGCGCATCCTGAGAGCGTCGCCACGCTGAGCGCGGCAACCAGCGCGAGTATCGGCCAAGACGGAAAATCGTTGCGCGCCAGGTTCACCGCTCCAGGCGCCGAGTTACGTTTCAATCGCGCTCGCGGAACCGACTATTGACTTGGTGCCGTCGGACTTCTCGCACCATACTTCGACTTCTGCGCGAGTGCGAGCGCCCTCGGGCCGGCGCTCGACGATCAATCCTTTGGGACCCGTAACATCGTTACCCCACACGACGTTGACCAGCCGCAAATCCATCCTGCCGCCGACGAGGAAGCCGAGGCCGAAGCGCTTGGTCATTATGCCGGCGATCATGCACACGGAGAGCATCCCCTGCACGACGATTTCGGGAAAGCCAAGCTCGATCGCCTTCTGTTTGTCGTTGTGGTAATTGCGCGCCGGACCCGAGAACGCCATGCACATTTCCTCGGTGATCCGGCGCATCGGAGCCTCGATCGGCTCGCCGCCGCGCTCGCCGATCTTGAAGGAGCGCTTCGAGTCCTTTTCGCGTGAACGGTCGATCACGAAGCCCTCGCGCGGCTTGCTCGCGTCGATGAGGAAGCTCTGATGCGTGCGGCTTCGCGATACGATCTGCCCCGCGGCGTTGGTAACGATCACTTCGTTCACGACGTATTCGCGGTCGCGCTTGAAGTAGCGATCGACGATCACGGAGCGCGTCGTGAGGCGTTCACCAACTTTCACCGGTGCGAACAGATCCCATTCCTGGCACGCGTGGAGGTTGCCATAGACGCTCAGGTACCAATCGAGGGTCCGATACACGGCAGAGTGCAGGATCAGCGCGGGTGCGATCGGGCCGCCGAGGGGAGAGCTATCGCGGTACCACGGGTTGTCGTCGCCGGTGCCCGCGATGTAAGTAGCGACGAGTTCGGGCGTGATGTCAGAGGTTTGGCCGCCGAAATCGCGACCGACATAAATTTCGTTGCGATCGTATTGCGTGCCCATCGCGTCACCTCTGGCTTTCAGCCCTTCGCCTTGGCTTTGACTCGATCCGTGAACTTGGCCGAATCGATAACGGCGCGCCGATGCACGCCCGCGCCGATTTCCTCGACTTCGTCGAACGCGCGCACCTTGAACTCAAAGCGCCGCCCTTCGGCCTTGGTGACTTCAGCCTCGGCGCGCACGCGATGCCCCGGCGGAGTGGCGGCGACGTGCTGAATTTCGATCGACATCCCAACCGAGCTTTCACCGGGATCGATGTAGGCGCTGAGCGCGTTGATCGCGGCGAGTTCCATCATCCCGATCATCGTGGGCGTCGAGAGGACGCTTGCGAGCGAAGAGTCGAGCACGCTCGCGAGGTCGGCGTCGGTCGCGATTTTCTCAAATGTCCCCTTGGTTCCCAATGGTACCAATTTCATCGGCATCAGCTCCGGAAATGTTCGCGCTCTCGCGCGATGATCTATTTATAGCACCGGCGTCGCGCGCCGGAGTTCCATCGCATCGAGCTTCTTCACTACCCACAGCACGCGATCGTTGCCCCAGAACGGCTCTCCCTCGACGATGAAGGTCGGCACGCCGAAGACGCCGTCGCGCTCGCCTTCTGCCAGAGCGGCCGCCAGGTCATCCTGTCCTTCGCGCGCGGCGTAGCGGCTGAAGCCGTCAGCATCGAGACCAACCTCCTTCATGATCGCGGCGAGCGCGGCGCCGTCCTCGATATTGAGATCGCGCTTGAAAAAGCGCTCGAAGACACGGTCCGCGTAGGGGCGGAAGAGGCCGTGACGATCGGCCCAAATCCCGGAAATTAGCGCAAGGCGCGAGTCGAACAGTCGCTCCGGTCCACGAATGGTGATGCCGCGTTCGTTCGCGAAGCGGCGCACGTCGCGATAGAGGTACCTGACTTTGCGCCAGTCGCGCTCGCTGCGATTCTCAAGTTCGCCGCCGTAGGCGCTGAAGTTGAAGACGTGAGGGAGGAACCTGAGACGCACACGATGCGTGCGCGGCAAATCGTAGGCCGGGCCCATCGCGAGATAAGTGAAGGGACTCTTGAAATCGTAATAGAGCTTGATCGTGAGCAGTTCGTCGGCCATCGCACGACGATTAGCATCATGTGACTGCTCAGGCGAGAATCGCGATGCGACGATTCACTGCTGGCCTGCGTTCGCAGTGAGGTAGTCGAGAATCTGTTCGCGATCGGTATCGCTTAGAGGTGCGACGCTCGCCTGGCGCATTTTGTCCTCCATCATCGGCACCTGGGCGCGCCACATGTCGGCGGTCATCGTGTGCGGATTGTAGGCTGCGTGACAGTGCCCACATCGCGCAACATAGAGCTGGGCACCGGGGCTGCTCTGGTCGGGCAACGCCTTCCTGGCACATCCACTGAGCGCCAAGAGCAGAGCGATCACGAAAAGCGTCGGGAGCGATCGTGCGAAATCAGCGAGCCGAAAAACGCGCATCGGGAATACTGGCAACGATCTTCGTTCTGAGCGCGTCGATCAATTGGCGGCGATCATCTTCGCCGAGAGCGATTTTGCGCTCCGCCTCGGGCCGCATCCATACCGGGCCGTGGCGCAGGTTGTCGCTTTCGTAGCGCGGATGCAGATGCCAGTGGACGTGCGGCTCCTGGTTGCCCAGACATGAGTAGTTCATCTTCCATGGATGCGTGAGCTCGGCGATCGCCTGGGCGACGAGGCGGACCTCGTCGATCAGCGCGCGCAGATCATCCGCGGGCATCAGGTAAAGCTCGGTCACGTGATTGCGAGCGAGCAGCACGCAGTAGCCGCGGTAGTATTGCTCGTTGCCGAGGATCACATAGCTATGCGGCAACTCGGCGATAAAGTCTGCGAACGTACCTGCGCCGATGCGTTCGATCATGTCGCAGATGAGGCATCTCGTGAGTTCAGCCATCTTGCGACTCCGGCGGCACCTGCACGAGCTTGATACGTGCGCCGGCGATCAACTCGCTAATCGTGTGCAGCTTGTATTCCTTTGCATAGTACACGGTGCGGATTCCGGTGTTGATCAGCACCTTCATGCAGTGGATGCAGGGCGTGTGAGTGACGTATACATCCGCGTCGCGGATCGCGGCGCCGTTGCGCGCGGCTTGCGAGATCGCGTTAATCTCCGCGTGAATCGTGCGAAAGCAGTTCTGCTCGACGTCTCCGTCCGGTGTGCGCGATTCATAGACGAGGCATCCGACCTCGGTGCAATGCGGCAGCCCGGCAGGTGAACCGTTGTAACCTGTTGCGAGGATGCTGCGATCGCGCACGATCACGGCACCCACCTGCGCTCGCAGGCACGTCGAGCGCTCCGCAACTTCGCGCGTAATGCGCATGAAGTACTGATCCCAGCTTGGACGAAGGCGGCCCGTGCCGCTTCCAGCTCTACCGTCAGACAAGTCTCGACCTCCCCCGCCGCGTCAGATGCGAACGTTCGGCAGATGCCGCAACGCGTCAAGATGGTGCGCGTGATTGTTCACTTCCTGCGTGTGCTCCGGCGGATTCTGGTCGGGGTTCTGCGGGGGAGTGAACGAAATCGGCACGGGGCTGAAGGTGATCAGAAACAGCACGACCGTCAACCATGCCGCGCGACGCCGAAACGGGTCGAGTGGAGTATCGCGATCCACGGTCGCCGGATGGCCGACACCGAGCATCAACGCCAGTACCGCCCACAGAAGCCATCCGCCCCAGAACTCATAGCCCAGACTGAGCGGAATGATCACCATAAGCACGCAAGTGACGACGAACATGATCGAGATGCGACGATGCTGGCGCGGGAACAGCGCATAGACCACGTGGCCGCCGTCGAGCTGGCCCATCGGCAGTAGATTGATGGCGGTGACGAGGATTCCGATCCAGGCTGCAAAGGCGGTCGCATGCAAGTTGACGTTGACCGTATTTGGATCGACGCCGAGAACAACGCGGGTCAAACCCCAGAACAAAATCGAATTGCCCAGCTCGAAGCCTCCTGCCGATTTGTCGAGCGGCGCGACCTGCGACAGCTTGAGCCCGATGATGAGCATCGGGACCGCGACGATCACGCCGGCCCACGGACCAGCCGCGCCGATATCGAACATCACGCGGCGCGTGCGCGGCATCTGGCGAATCCGAATGAACGCGCCGAATGTGCCTGAGAGAAACGGCAGCACGGGCGGCGCCGGTATGAAGTAAGGCATCGATGTATCGACGCCGTTGGCCCTCGCGGTCACGTAGTGGCCCATCTCATGCGCAAGCAGAATCGCCATTAGCGGGAGTGAAAAAGAGAGCCCGTTGGTGAGCGCGTATAAGTCATGGAGCGGATGCCAGATCGAGAAATCGGCGCCCGCCGTCACCGCGCCGATCATCGTGGTCGTGAACATCGTCGCGAGAAACAAAACCAGGTTGAGCGCCGGAATCTGCGGCCGCTCGAGGCGAATCGGCGCAGGTTCTTCGGAGAACGAGTAGCGCGGAATATCGGTAAGGACAGGGGCGTCCTTGCGCATTACAAATTCGTCCATGTTCTAACTCGGCCGCGCGGCGACGATCACAGCGCTCCCGACGGCGGCCTTGAAACGCCGCGCCGCGTTGCCGTCGCGAACCGCAACCTCCAACAAATCGAAACTGCCGAGCGTGGCGAGAGGAGCACCTTTGGGCGCGTCGGCATAAGCATCCAGGATCTTCATCGGCGCGCTGTTTCCGATCGTAACCCAAAGACCGCGGGCTGGAAAGGAAGCATTCAGCCGCACCAGGTTCGCACGATCGATGTTACTGACCAGGTTGCCGAAGCCGTCAACATAGATGACTTGGCCCTCGAGCGCGCGTGCAGTGCGAGTCGGCGCACCAAGCTCGAGCTGCTCGACGGCTTTGATCCTCGGGCCAAGGTCTGCCAGCGGCGCACCGAGCCAAAGATGAGCGCCCGCCGGAGCGAAGATGTCACGGCCGTGAAACGTATTGCTGACGGCAGGCAAACGATAGCGCGACGAGGCGAGCTCCACGATCGATTTTATCCCGGCCTCGTTCGCCGCGAGCCACAGCACGCCGTTGTCCGGCCCGATAAAGCATGCTCGAGCACGAGTACCGATCGCGATCGGCGCTCGCGCAGTGCCGACGCCAGGATCGACCACGACTACGAAAATCGTGCCGTCCGGAAAGTAGCGCCACGATTCTCGAAGCGCGAGCGCTCCGGCCGTTATTGATTGCGGCGGGATGCCGTGCGTGATGTCGACCACGCGGGCGGCCGGAGCAATTTTCGCAATCACGGCGCGCATCACCCCCGCGTAATGGTCGCGATAGCCAAAGTCAGTGAGAAGCGCGATAGGCGGTCGGATACTCAACCGGGAAGGCATCGCGGATAGCGTGCTAACGATGCGTGCGTGCGAGTTGCTCGCGAACGGCGGCGATCAGAAGCGGAAACATAATTTCATGATGACCGGTCAATACGATTCGGCGGCCACCTCCCGCCGTGGGGCGTTCGACGACGTTCATCCGCGGCCGATACTGCCGGATAAAATCCATGTCGGCCGCGGTGAAGCCTGTCACCTTGGCTCCGAGATTGCGCGCGAGGTTGAGAGCCTTGAGGAAAACCTCGGGCATTACGACCGCCGAGCCCATATTTATGACGACACCACGGCTGAGCCCGGCGACGACGTTCGCGAGGCGATGAAAGTCGGCCATCGTTGCGGCGCCGATTGCCGCCCCGTCGGCTGCGGGATGCATATGAATGATGTCGCCGCCAATCGTGACATGAACCGTCGCAGTCACGCCGGTTTCATGGGCCGCTGCGAACACGCTCCCCTCGCGATACTTGAGCTTGGCGCGCACGATTTCACGTCCGACGATTTCGCCGAGTCCGCGGCCCTCGCTCGCGGCAAGCTGCGCCGCGCGCCCGAGGAACGCGCCGGTCTCCTCGGCCATTCCAAAGTCCCCGGTTTCCAATCCTTCGCCCACGTCCTCCGACGTGCGGCCAGCGTACGCCAGTTCGAAGTCGTGAATGATAGCCGCGCCATTGGTGGCGACTGCACCAATGATCCGATCTCGGATCAGGCCCACCATCGTGGGTCCCAACCCGACTTTAAGGGGGTGCGCGCCCATCATGAGGAGAAACAAGCGCTTAGTGCGATGAGCGCGGGCCACGTCGCTGGCGAGCAAGCGCAGATCTCGCGCGGCCAGCACGTCTGGGAGCGAATCGATGAATTCGCGGATCGAGCCGCCGGGAGTCATCGGCCTCGCGAACTGCTCGCGTCTCACGATGCGTGAGAGCTGCGAGAGTTCACGAGTCTTCGCGCGCGACGGATCGAGCGGCCGGATTTTCATCGTCCACCGACGCCCTCGGAAATCGGTGCATGGCTCATTGTTATGGCCGTCTAACCTATCGAATGCGGTAACGAGGCGGCAATGAGACTTCGCGGCCAGGCCATCTGAGTCAGAGATGCTGCTCGTCGCGCTCGACCGCCTCGCGAATCTCATCGGCCTCGTCCTGCATGGCCTGGCTGATGCGGATGCCGACGAGGCTCGCGACCAGGATCGCGAGATAGAATTGGCCGCTGATTCCTTCAAGCGCGGAGAGGGCGCGGGCGGGCGGGCTCACGGGAGTGATATCACCGTACCCAATCGAAGCCAGTGTTACGAAACTATAGTACATGAACGCCGACACGGTGTGGTGGAAAAGCTCGGCCGGTGTTTGTCCCATGGCTTCGTGCGGCGGAAATGAAAATGAATGAGTGTCGAATATGTATATGTTCGAAAATATAAACGCCCAAGCCAGCCCCATCAGCATGTACACACAGAGTGCGGCGGCGATGGTATCGAAGGTGACACGTTTCGTGCGCAGCGCGCGGCCTAGTATCGATGCACCGACGATCACCAGGAATGTGACCCAGGAGGTCGTGATGAACAAGATTAGGATGCGGTTCGGATAGCGTAGAGCGACTTCGCGTCCGATCATCCCGAGCACCCCAAGCACACTTGCGCAGATAAAGAGCGGGCTCACGCGTGGGCTGCGCGAGTTCGATTCATCACTCTTCTGCAGCCCGAGCGCGAAAAGGCTGCCAAGCAGCGTTGCTGCAAGGAAGATGGTGAAAATCACACTGGCGGTTTCGTAGGTCTCGAAGAACGGCCGAATCGCGAGCCCCGCCATTAGTGCTGCCAGCAGGAACGAGAAGCGTCCCATCCGCCGCACGAGCGAAGGCGGCTTACCCGCAAGGACTTTAGACGGAGCAGCGGTTTTGCGCGCGCTAACTACTGCCACCTTTTTACGCCATCCGGCTGGGATGAACTATAGGGACTTGCGCTCACGTCCATCAAGCATACCGGTTTGCGGCGCCGGATTGCGTTTCCCCGCTCAATCTTCGATCCTCACAAACATTGCCGCGGTTAAAATTTGACGGCTCCTGAAGATGGAATCCGAACAAACACGTCGCGTCGAACTGCTGATCGCGATCGGCATCCTGGTTTTGCTGCTGCTCGGATGCTTGCTCGTGCTGATGCCGTTCGTCTCGGCGATCCTGTGGGCGGCGGTGCTCTGCCTGTCGACGTGGCCGCTGTACCAAAGAGCGGTGCTCCTCGTTCGCGGGCGCAACTCGATCGCTGCGCTGTTGATGACGATCGCGCTTGCGATTACGGTGGTTGCGCCGTTTGCGATCGTTGGCGCGAGTATCGCGAGCAACGTCGCCGCTGTTATCAGCGCGATCCGCAACGTGGTCCAGGAAGGTCCGCCACAGTTACCGGCGTTCATCGTGCAGTTGCCATTCATCGGACCCTGGATGAACATTCACTGGCACGAGTTCATCTCCGAGGGCGCCGTCAGCTTCGAGCAAGTCGGCAGTTTCATCGACCCGCTGAAAACCTTCCTGCTCAGGGTTGGGGCTGCGGTCGGCGAAGGACTCCTCCAGGTCAGCCTCAGCCTGGTGATTTGCTTCTTTCTTTATCGAGATGGCCAGCGCGCGGCAGAGAAGCTCACCGAAATTGTCGATCGTCTCGCGGGTGAGCGCGGACAGCGGCTCCTGGAGGTCGCGCGCGAAACGATCTTCGGCGTCGTTTATGGCATCATCGGCACCGCGCTTGCCCAGGCAGTGCTCGCGGGAATCGGATTTCTGATCGCGGGCGTGCCAGGCGCGCTGCTGCTCGCGTTTGTGACCTTCGTGCTGGCAGCCATTCCGATCGGGCCACCGCTCATCTGGATTCCCGCTTCGGTATGGCTCTTTTGGCAAGGTGAACGCGGTTGGGGCATCTTCATGGCGATTTGGGGGCTGTTGATCGTGAGCGGCTCCGACAACGTGATTAAACCGATGCTTATCAGCCGCGCTGGTAATACGCCGCTCTTGCTGATCATGCTCGGTGTGTTCGGCGGCGCGCTCGCGTTCGGATTCATCGGTCTGTTCCTCGGCCCGACACTACTCGCCGTTGGTTATAGTCTGCTCGATGACTGGATATCGCCGTCGACCCCGCAGCCGCAGTTGGTGCGACGGTGGCGCGGCAGATAGAAGGCGGCTTCGGGATTGCGTACGGTTGAGTACGGACCGACCAGCCTGATAAAAGAGCCTCAAGAGCGGGCGTAATTCAGCGGTAGAATGCCAGCTTCCCAAGCTGGACGTCGCCGGTTCGACCCCGGTCGCCCGCTCCACCACTTTCCCTTTTAAAATCAGGTACTTGGGAAGGGTCCCTCCATTCGGCCTGCCGGAAGGCCGCTGCCGGCCGTTTTCTGGCATGTTTCTGGCCAATTCTGGGGCAGTTTGGCCGCGATCTGCTCCGCCAGACGCCCGATTCGCTCCGGCTTTCGCATGCATCGACCCTCGTGCCGACGATCATTTTCAAGGTTGGTGTGACCATCTGATGCGCGACGTACTTCTGATTCTCACCTCTCGAAAGCTGGAGAGCGGCGTAAGCGTGGCCAGCGATTGCACGCTTATCCTGCTCCCCTTTGAGATCGAGCCACCAATAGTACAAGGTCGAGAGACCTGGCGAGGTGGCAAATGGCAGACGAACAGCACTCCGAGGAAGTACAGCGCTGGACGGCCAAGCGTCGCGCGGCACTGGTGCTGAGCCTCCTGAAGGGGGAGACGACGGCAGCTGACGCGGCGCGACGTCACGGGCTGAAAGTA
>JASHQJ010000158.1 GCA_030037595.1 Candidatus Binataceae bacterium | reverse complement strand
CTTGGCGATACCGTCGCCAGTTGCTCCTGTCGCGCCATCCAGCCCGTCATCATCGGATGTATTCGGCGCCATCGGGCATTTCTTTAACGGCCTTTTCCACCATTAGCGGCGGGCGTAGGATGGAGCTTGCGTAGCGACGCGGGCGGGGTCAGAGCCTTTTCTTTCATCTGTCCATAGCCGCGCGGGGATGGCATTGCTGCGCAGGAGCCCGGGGGAGAGAGCTATGGGGAGAGAAGTACCGTGCGTGCGAGCATATTCTTGTGGTTCACCAAAGCTTCGATCGCGGCGCTTGCGATCGTCGGCGCACTAGCCGCCCAGGGTTGCATCAGCCAGGACTCGTCAACGCCGCCGTCGTCCGACGCGGCTTACTCGGATCAAGGTTCAAACGTTCAGGCGGCATCGATAAACGCGCCGGCCGCCGGTGACGTATTGATTGCTGGCGGCGCGGGGCGGCTGAATCAGAGCCTCGCGGCGGCGGAATTCTACGATCCTGGGCAGGGGAAATTCCTTCCGACCGGACCTATGACTTATGGCCGCGCGGGTGTCGCTGCCGCCGCAATCGTAGGCGACAAGGTTCTGCTGGCGGGTGGATTCAGCGGAACGGCAACGATCAACAACTACTCGCTAACCTTGTCGGGCGGTGTGCTCACCAGCGCTGACCTGTTCGATGAGGGCTCAGGCAAGTTCTCGCCGACGGCGCCGATGAATGCGGCGCGGATGGGCTTTACCGCGACCACGCTGCCAAACGGCAAGGTGCTGATCGCCGGCGGACTCGACAATCACGGCAATATCCTTGACAGCGCTGAACTCTACGATCCGTCAAGCGGCGAATTTTCCAGTATCGTAACATCGATGAGCGATCGCCGCGCATTTCACACGGCGACACTCTTGCAGACCGGCAAGGTTCTGATCGCGGGGGGAGTTACCGATCTCTCCGGCGACACCACCAACTCGGCCGACCTCTACGATCCAACGAGCAACACGATTACGCAGGCATCTTCGATGGATCACGCGCGTGCCGGTCATACGGCGACGCTTTTCAGCGCGGGTCCGCTCGCGGGCGACGTGCTGATCGCGGGCGGAGGCGGTGGCGCGGGCTTTTTCCTCAAGGATAGTTCTGCCGAAATTTATGACGCGTCATCGGCGCAGTTCCTACTGCTCTCGAGCTTCATGAACGAAGCGCGCGTGCTCCAGAGCGCGACGGAGCTTCCTGATGGTCGCGTGTTGCTCGCGGGAGGATTCGATGGCTCGGTCGCGATGTCGGCGGGTGCGCTTTCGGGCGCATCGGGTGAGATCAGCAACTCGGCCGAGATCTTCGATCCGTCAGAGATGCAGTTCGTTTGCGTCGGCGGCTTCAATGCCGCGGCGACGAAGTGCAATCCTTCGATGAATTTCGCGCGCGCGGGCCAGAGCGCGACGCTCTTCGCATCGGGCAAGCTAGCGGGCGAAGTGCTGATCACGGGCGGCTTCGGCGGCATCAATCCCCCGGCGGTCGGCCGTCCGCTCAACACCGCGGAGATTTTCGATCCTAAGACAGCGACGTTTCGCTCGACCGGCTCGATGAATCGGGCGCGCGCGCTTCAGACTGCGACGCTGCTGCTATAGCAATCGGCGAGTCAGCCTACGCGGTTTCGTCCGGCGGCTCGTCGTCGCCGTTCTGTTCGGGCTCTTCCGCCGGCGCCGGTGGAATCGGCAGGTCAATCACCTTCGAGGGCAGGCTGTCGCTCGCGAGCCGGCGCGACACGATGATAAACGCCGAGTGCGCGACCATCCGGAAATGTGGCCGCACGCTCATCCCCTTCACCTGCCAGTTACGGAGCATCGTCTCGAAGCTCTCGATTTCTCCGAAATCGCTCCGCTCCTGGAGCGCATCAACCGTCTCTTTCAATTGCACCGTGGTCGGCACGTAGCAGATCAAAACGCCGCCGGGGCGCAGCGCCTCTGACGCGACGCCGAGCGCGCGGCCCGGCTCGGGCAGGTCGAGGAACATCCTATCGGCGCCACGTTCGTCGAAGCCTTCGTAGAGATCGCGATGCTTGAGCGTCCAGTTCGGCGCCTCGCCGAAAAATGTGGCGACGTTTTTTCGCGCGGCGGCGGCGAAGTCCTCGCGCACCTCATATGAAATCACCTGGCCGTGAGGGCCGACCGCGCGTAGCAGCGCGATCGTGAGCGCGCCCGCGCCGACTCCGCCTTCGATCACGGTCGCGCCCGGAAACACGTCGCCCCAGACCACCAGCGGGCCGGTGTCCTTCGGATAAATCACCTGGGCGCGGCGCGGGAGCAGCGGAATCAGGTCGGCGTAGGTTGGACGGAGCACGAGAAAGGTTTCTCCCGTGCTGAACTTGACGCGCGACCCTTCCTCGACGCCGAAGAGCTCGTCCGCCAGCAGTTCGCCGCGAATCAGCAGCTTGCGGCCGGGTTCGAGGATCTTGAGATAGCGGCGGCCCTTGCGATCTATGAAGATCACGGCGTCATGAACTTTCAGGTGGGGATCCAAGGTACTCAACGCTTAAACGCATCGGCCGCGACGCGCAACACACGGCGGAATCTATTGACTGCGAAATGGCGTGGAGTTTAGGCTGACTAATCCTTCGGGTTATCAGGTTCGTGATTGGCTGGCGGAGATGTTTTCGCTCGCAATAATGATTACTGATAGAATCATATCGGCCTTAAGAGGCCGTTAATTTTTCCGGGGACGCAATCAATATGGCTGAAAAGAAGGCAAAGACCGCCGAGAAGAACGCCGGGATCCAGAACAAGCATATCTGCCCACAGTGCGGTGGGGAGAGCAAAGTCACGCTCTTCGCTGGCTACGGGCGCAAGGGTTTCTTCCTCGTCTGCGAAAAGAACTGCGGCTTTATCGGACGTACTCGCGGCTGAAGCCGGCAAGGAGATCGCAGATGGGCAGGGCGCGCAAGAGCAAGACCTCCAAGCGCGACAAGTACGCTTCGTTCGACATGGCCGACGAAGCTGAAGAAGATGCCGACCTTCCAAAGGACGAAGCCGGACGGCGCAAGATCAAACGCCAGTACGCTGAGCTGCTCGGTATCCGGATCGAGAAGCTGCGCGGCCGAATCCTGAACCGCGAGCGCATCAACAAGACGATCGAGGGCATCTACTTCATCTGCGGCGGATGCATGAAGGTGTGCCATTCGCTCGACGACGGGCTCGAAGAGGATCCCAACAACGTGAACAACCTCTGCGGTGCGTGCGCGAAGCAGAAGGCGCAAGCCGCTGCTGCAGCCGCGCGCGAGGCATCGGCGCCCGCGCGCGCGCCGTCACGCAAACGGGCGGCCGCGAGTTGAGCGGGGTTGTGCAGGCGGTTCGGAACGGATAAACAACAGGGCCGATGTCTCTTCAGTTAATTCGTCCCGATATCAACGTCGATTTTGTCGGGAAGCGGTATTTCTTCGTCGCGCTTTCGACTGCGATCAACATCGCGGCGATCGTGCTGCTGTTCACATGGGGTCTAAACTACGGCGTCGATTTCGCCGGCGGCAGCGTCGCGCAGGTCGAGTTCAACAAGCCGACCAGCGGCGACGAAATCCGAAAGGCGCTGTCTCCGCTTGGGCTCGGTGAGATCACGGTCCAGGACTTCGGCAAGGCGCGGCAATCCTTCCTCGTCCGCTTCGAGGCGGTGCGCAATATCGGCAGTATCGGGCCGAAGCTCGAGGATGCGCTCAACAAGACCTACGGCGCGGGCGTCGGGAAAGTGGTGCGCGTCGAGAGCGTGGGCGCCAAGGTCGGCAGTGATCTGAGACGCAAGGGCTTCGAGGCCGTCATCTTCGCGACGCTCTTCATGGGCGTGTATATCGCGATCCAGTTCCGCCACGTGAGCTGGAGTTTCGGTGCGGGCGCCGTCGTCGCCCTGATCCACGACGTCCTGGTCGTGATAGGCGCGCTGGTGGTGAGCCAGTACCAGTTCGACCTTACGACGCTCGCCGCGGTGCTCACGGTTATCGGCTACTCGGTGCATGACACGATCATTGTCTCGGACCGCATACGCGAGGACGCTTCCAAGCGGAGGCGCGAGCCGATCGCGGCCACGATGAACCGCGCCATCAACGAAACGCTCTCGCGCACGATTCTGACCTCAGGCACCGCGATCGCCGTGCTGATCGCGCTGCTCGCGTTCGGCGGGCCGATCCTGCGCCCGTCGGCATTCACGCTGCTTATCGGATTCATCACCGGGACGTACTCGTCGATTTACATCGCGGGCCCTGTAGTGCTCTTCTGGGAGAGCGGCTCGCGCGTCGGCGCGGTTTCCTCGCGGGCGGCCTGACCAGGCTCGGCAAGGCGGACGAATCGTCCGCGGACAATTGGCGATCACGATCAGAACCGGCCGCGGCCCTTACGAGTTGAAGCTCGCGGCGCCGACGGAGCGATCCAGCGACGCGGTGGTCCTGACGATTGCCCTCGATCGCAGCGACGGTATCGAGCGCGTCGCTTTGCGATGCCGCCTAGCGCGCGACCTGCTCGACGCCGACCCATCCGATGACGCGCTCGTGGCGTGCCTTAAGCCGTGGCTCGAGCGCGAGTTTGAGATGACGCGCGAGACCGCGCTGAAGACGATCCGGAGCGAGCGCCGCCTGCACGAGTTCCAGTTCGACGCATCCAGCCGCGGCCCCTTCTGACTTACCAGTCAAGAGGCGCGACCTGGCAAAAGGCCGCCGAGTCATTTTTTCCTGGGAGATTTTACAAAACTATACTACAATCACATGCATTCTTGCATGTATGTTTCTGCACCCGATATGCTCGCCGCTGATGGCCGTCCGCAAGCGCCACCGCACCCAGGATCAACGCAGCGCCGCGACCCGCGAGCGCCTCCTCGACGCCACCATCGATTGTATCGTCGCCCACGGTTACGCCCGCACCACCACCACGATGATCGCGCGCCGCGCGCGCCTTAGCCGCGGCGCCCAGCTCCATCACTTCGGTAATCGCGAGCAGCTCGTGCTCGCCGCCATTGCGCATCTCTTCGATCGCGGCCGCCGTGAATTCGCCGCCGCGTTCAAGAATGTTCCGCCCGGTCCCGATCAGAACGACATCGCGATCGATCTGTCGTGGAAGTTCTTCAGTGGGCGCCTCGCTACCGCGTGGATCGAAATCATGGTCGCCGCGCGGAGCGACCCGCACCTGAGAGCCGCCGTTCAGCAACGCGCCGCCGACTTGCAGCGCGAGGTGCTCGAGTTTGGCCATTCTTATTCGAACCTCCCGCTCAACGAATTCGCGCTGTCGCAGGCGTTCGAAGCCGCGCTGATGATGGGCCTCGCCGTGATGGGGATGAATCTCGGCGCCGAGGAATTCGCCGGCGCCTCTGCCGCGATCCTCGGACTGCTGAAGGAATTCATCCGTTCGCTTGGCCACGAGCGCGGGATGCTCCGCCGCGTGTTCGATCGATTTGTATCCGCGGCGGCTCCAGGAGCCGTCACGCGATGAAGTACCTGCGCCTCGTCTTCCGCAATCTCGGCCGCAACCGCCGCCGCACGATGCTCACGATCATTTCGATCAGCGTCTCGATCTTCATCTTCTGCGGCGTGCTGATCCTGCCGGTGTTCTTCGCGATCGTGATCAAGTCGAGCGCCGCGTCGCTCCGCCTCGTATGCCACGCGAAGGCGGGCCTTTCCTATTCGATGCTGGAAGCCTATGGGCCGAAGATCGCCGCGATGCCGCACGTCGATGGCGTTGATTCGTGGAGCGCCTTCATGGGCCTCTATCACAATCCGAGCGATCAGTTTCCGAACCTCGGGATGGATCCCGATTCGATCGCGACGGTATGGTCCGATTGGCACATCTCGAAAGAAACGCGCGATGCCTTCAAGCGCGAGCGCATCGCCGCGCTCGTCGGGCTCGACACGATGAAGCAATTCAACTTTCACATCGGTCAGCAGATCATGCTGAAGGGCACGATCTTCCCGGTGAATCTCACCGTCAAAATCGTGGGCACGCTGCCGAAGGGCACGTTGGCCCCGATGCTGCTGATGCGCCGCGACTACCTGCAGGAGGCGATCGGGCATCCCGGGCGCGTCGATGTTTACTGGGTCAAGGTCGATCGCCGCGAGCATATCCAGCAGGTGATTGAGGAAATCGACGAGGCGTTCGCCAACTCGAGCGCGCCGACGCAGACCGAGACCGAGGAATCGTTCCAGACGAACGTGCTGCAGCAATTCGAAACCATCATCTACCTGATGGAGTTCTTCGCCGCGATTATCCTGCTCAGCATCACGCTGGTCGCGGCCAACAGCGCCGCGATGTCGATTCGTGAGCGCCGCTCAGAAGTCGCCGTGATGCGCTCGCTCGGCTTCACCACGCGCACGGTGAGTTTACTGCTCATCGCGGAAAGCATGATGCTGGGTGCGATCGCGGGAGTCGTCGGCACGGTGCTGGCGGAGCTGTCAGTGAAAATCGAAGGGCCGCGCATCCTGGGCGGCGTCGGCCTCGATTGGCTGCCGCCCTCGATCGTCGTTTACGCGCTCATCGTTGCGATCGCGATCGGCGCGATCAGCGCGATCGTTCCGGCAATCGGAATCGTGCGCCGCAGTATCGTCGATGAACTGCGCGCCGTGGCATGATGCGGCATGGAACCCACGATTCGGCCCGCCATTGAAACCGATATCCCCGAGTTGAGTCGCCTCGTCGCCGGACTCGCGGCCTATGAAGAGGCGCTCGACCCGCGCGCCCGCTTTGACTGGAAGCAGATTCGCGACGCGCCCAATTGGATGAAGATCGTCCTCAACCGCGACCATCATAAGGTCTGGGTCGCGGACGTGGATGGCGATCACCTGGTCGGCCATCTATGGGCGAGGCTTCGCCGCCAGAAGGATGCGGCCGTTCCCGAGGTAGTCGGGTATATATCGCAGGGCTACCTGGATGAGGCGTGGCGCGGACGCGGGCTGATGAAGCCGATGCTCGAGCTCGCGTTCGACTGGTTTCGCGACCGCGGCATCACGGTCGTCACGCTTAGCGTGTTGCACCGCAACTGGCTCGGCGCGACGGCATGGCATCGGCTGGGCTTTTCGGATTTCCGCGAAGAGCGCCGGATGGAGCTGAAACCGCGGCAGCGCAGTTGACGACCTCAGATAGCCCTCATCTTAGTCCTCTCCCTGTCAGGTGGAGGAGACAGAAAGTTAACGGGAACTCCTGAGCGTGCTGGCGATATTCGAAACAAAGCGGGCGGGGACGCCCGGCCGCCACTGCAGAAGGGACTCAACGAATGCCTGATTCTTTCCGAAGTGGCAGCGGGCGCGCCGTCCGCTCTAATTGCCGCCGAGCGCTTCACCCTCACCCCGCGTCGTGGCGCGTGCGTTTATCTCACTGGCTCGAGCCGAGCGCGATCGACATGAGGACTTCGATATTGACCCTCCGGTATTCTCGCGAGCCTGGACTCCACAAGTTCCTCCCCGAGCCATAAAATCGACAAGAGCTCATTGTTAGAGGACGCCAGAGATTGGGATCGATCCGATTTGGGTCGCCCACCAGCAAAATGCATGGATCCGCATGCACGCGCAGGATCGTGAGCTCAAGGCACACGATGCCTTCGACGGTACATTCGATACTGCGTTCATGCACTGAGTAATCATACTCATCGGCCATTACTGGATTGATGCGGACGAGTTTGGCCTCGAGTTGGTTTGGACATTCGAGAACACGAGGGGGCGCGACCACTTCAGAAGATATGGGTGTGAGTCCAGCTGCGCGAACTTGTGGATCGTAATGATATCCGCGAAGGCTCTTACCCGCCGGCACAGGGTTAGAGCCGGTCTTCATCGCGAGTCGATTCACCGCGTGTACCTGGTCAACCGATGGGAAGTTAATGACGCACTCACCCGTACGAATGATGTTTTTGGCGTCTTGGAGGCCGCTTCAAAGCCGAGCATGCAGCGCCATCGAAGCCAGAACGCAGAGGACATCGGTGCCAGACTGTAAGAGCCGTCTTCATTCACAGTGCTGTTAAGAACGACCGGAGTGTCTAAATACTGAATCGCCGGCTCATGTTTCTAGTCTTTCGTGATAAACTGTGACCCTCCATTGTGTGCGATCCATCATTCAAGAAAGTTGAAGTACGCATTGTGACCACTCACCTCGAACAAACGCTTGTATGTACTAAAACCCCGGATCGCGGCCGATGTGAGATTACCGAAGTATCAGTCGCAATCGCCGGAAATGGACTGAAGCCTAGATGACCCGAAAATCGGCTGTTAACCGCCAAGTCGCTGGTTCGGATTCGGCGGAGAGGAGTATCGTTCGGGCGATCTTTCGCGGCGTCGCGTTCTAGATGTGATAAAAGTCGCGCGCGTTGCGCGACAAAATCTTTTCGACCGACGCGGTCGGTAGATCTTTCAGGTATTCGCGCGCCTTGGCCACCGGATGCACGAATCCTTCGGCATGTGGGTAGTCGGATCCGATGAAGAACTTGTCGTCACCCGCGAACTGGACCACGTATTTGAACATCTTCTCTTCGGGGTCGCCGCTGATCCAGATGTTGCGCGCAAAGTATTCGTAAACCGGCTGTTTCATCGCGCTGGTGTGGCCCATGTATTTGTAACGATAGTCGATTCGCTCGAGCCACTCGCCAACCCATCCCGCCATCGCCTCGATAGTTGCAACCCTGAGGCGCGGGAAGCGCTCGAAGACGCCATCCACCACCATCGTCATCAAGGTCTGCCGCGGATCTTGCAGCAGGTTCATGGTGAAATACATCAGCCCCGGCTTGGGCTCCCGATAAAACTCGCTGCCCATGTAGTGATGGTGCGAAACCACGTGCAGCCCGATCGGAATATCGAGGTCCTGCGCTGCCGCCCACACACGGTCATAGTCGGGATGGCCGAAGCTCTTACCATTGACCGGCATCGCGGCGATGAAAGCGATGCGGCATCCGAGTTTGGCAACGCGCCCAAGTTCTTCCACTGCGAGCGCAGGCTCGCGAATAGAGATATGTGCGGCAGGAAAGAGGCGCTCACGATGCCCCTCGACCAGATCGAAGGCCCATCGGTTATAAGCTCGGCACAGTGCCGCGGCTAGCTCCGGATCGGAAAGTTCCCCCTCCCAGATAATTCCCAGGGTTGGATAGATGATCTGCGTCGCAAACCCCTCGGCGTCGAGGAAACGGGTCCGCGCCGTCATGTCCTGCCATTCCGCGCTGTACACAGAGTAGCGATCGAAGGTGCTGATTGTGCCGCCCTGTTCTTTCTGGCCGTAGCCGCTCAGGATCGCGAGCACTTCCTCGACGTCGCGCAGCCTCATCGGCTTGCCGTCCACCACCATCGCCCGCCGGTGCGTAGCCGGGTCGGTCGCGATTTTGACCGCGCGTTCACGAAAGCGCGGCTCGACGTGTTGCTCGAACAGATCGAGCGGTTCCATGAAGTGACTGTCTCCGTCAACGATGCCGTCCATGGTGACTCCCTCGACTGCGATCCGTCCCTCTGATCTCGTTGTACTCCGGCGATGCGGCTATCGACAAACTTTCCCGAGGCAGTCCGTTTCCAACCTTATGGTTTTTTTTGGTTTACTGGCGTGGCGGGATTTCACCTGACGCAGGAGATCCCGGAAAAGCCATACGCGCAGAGGATGCGATCGTGGATCTAACGTATCCGCCCGAGGCTGAATCCTTTCGCAATGAAATCCGCGAGTGGCTGGAAGCCAATGCTCCCAAGGGGGAGCATCGCCCGTACGACACCATAACGGTTGCGAGCGATGAAGAATGGCAGGCGCGCAAGGATTGGTATCGCAAGCTCCACTCGGGAGGATGGGTAGGAATCAGTTGGCCGCGCGAGTATGGCGGCCGCGATGCTCCCGTAATGCATGCGATGGTCTTTCATGAGGAGCTGGCGCGCTTCCACGCCCAACTTCCGTATATCGGCGCCGGTGTCGCGCTGGTCGGGCCCACTCTCATTCAGTGGGGCACCGAAGAACAGAAACGCCGCTTTATCCCGAAGATACTTTCCGGTGAGGAGACCTGGTGCCAGGGATACTCCGAGCCGAATGCCGGATCCGATCTGACTTCGCTGAGGACTACCGCAGATGAGGACGGTGATTACTTCGTCGTCAATGGTTCGAAGATTTGGACCTCGCAGGCGCATCGTGTTGATTGGATGTTCCTGCTGTGCCGAACGGATCGCAGCTTACCCGGCAGCCGCGGGCTGTCTTACATCCTGGTGGACATGAGGACGCCGGGCATCACCACCCGTCCGATGGTCGAGATAAACGGAGAGGTGAGCTTCAACCAGGTGTTCTTCGACAACGTGCGGGTTCCCAGAGAGAATCTGGTCGGCAAGAGGAACGAAGGTTGGCGCGTTGCGACCACGACTCTTTCCTACGAGCGCAGTGTTGGAGGCCGCCACTATCCCAATGTCGTGCGCGATCTGGCGCGGCTCGCCAAAAGAGTTCAAATCAACGGCCGCCCCGCATCGGAGAATGCTGCCGTGCGCCAAAAGATCGCCGCCTTCGCATGTGAGGCCGAAGCTATCAAATACACCGCATTCCGCGGCATTACGCGGCGCGTCAAAGGACAATCGCCCGGGCCGGAAAGCTCTACCATCAAGATTTGTGGCACGGAGTTGAATCTCAAGATTCAGATGTTCGCCATGGAATTGCTGGGCGCCTACGCGCAGCTTGATCGCAAGGAGCAATTGGCCGTAGATGGCGGCAAGTGGCTCGAGCGCGCGCTGACCGCCCGCGGCGGGACGATCGCCGGTGGAAGCAACGAGATCCAGCGAAGTATCATCGGCGAGCGCGTCCTGAAGCTGCCGCGCTAGCTTTCGGAGGGTGATCGATGGCTGCACCGTACAAGCTGGTAGATGCCTTTCTTCAGCTGCCGCAACTTTCGCGGCGGACCCAGGAACAGAAGATCGATCCTAACATCGCCAAATGGTTCAAACCTGGCGATGCGGTAAAATATGGATTTACGCTCGAGGAGTTGCTGCGCGACATGGACGCCGTCGGCGTCGAACAGGGAGTCCTTACCGCAGCGGCGCTCCGCCTTTCGCCCAGCCCCTATTCCGTCGGGCAAAACATTTCCGACGAAACCTACGAGAAGCTTTGCACGCGCTTCGCGGAGATTCACTCACAACATCCCGGGCGCTTTCACGGCTGCCTCGGTATCGATCCGACCGGCATGATGCGCACCGTACGATGGCTCGAACGTGCGGTTCGGGAATTTGGCTT
>JASHQJ010000157.1 GCA_030037595.1 Candidatus Binataceae bacterium | reverse complement strand
TCAGGCGCGTTGCATTGTCGGCGCGTCGGCGGCGGACCTTGCGCTCCTGGATAGAAGCAGAGCGCCAGGAACTGGATGGCGTCGCGTGCAATCCTGAACGAAATCAGCCGCGCACTCATCGGCGTTGGGTTTCCCTTTGTCGGTATTCGGTTCACTAAAATCCAAGAGAATAGCGAGCATTTTCAAGAGGGCTGATTATTTTTGCGGACCAGGACCGCCCGAGGCGCGACGCACTCGGCCTAAAAATTTGGCGGTACGCCCCTCGATTTTCCCGAAAAAGCAACTCCTCCGTCCGACGCGCCGCGACCGCGGGGAGCGGGGAACCATCTGTCTCGGCGGCCCAGAGGCAACTGGTCGCCTGACAGGCCGCATGTCTCGCGCTGCTTACATGGCGCTTACACGACGCCTGACTATCGACGCTCGAAGCCGCTTTTCGCGATAGCAGAGGCGCTTCAAGCCCTTCTGTGCGTGTGATTTGATGAATGGCGCGCCCTGAGGGATTTGAACCCCCGACCCATAGATCCGTAGTCTATTGCTCTAATCCGCTGAGCTAAGGGCGCGCTTTTAACCACCAAGCGTTCCACAACCGCGCTCGCCTATCAAGATACCGCGCCGTTGGGCGACGGGATCCACACCGTAACCGTCGTCCCCTCGCGGAGCCGGCTCTCGATTTTCAGCGCCCCGTGATGCAGCTGCACGATGTGTTTCACGATCGCGAGGCCAAGCCCCGTGCCGCCAAGCTCGCGCGAGCGTGCACGGTCGACGCGGTAGAAGCGCTCCGTAAGCCGCGGGATATCGGCAGCCGGGATTCCTTCGCCCGTGTCCGACACGATAAGCGCCACGCCCTCCTTACCCACCGCGCCGTCGATTCCCGGCATCGCGCGCGCCTCGGCCGTGACGTGACCCTCGCGCGGCGTGTACTTAATCGCGTTGTCCATCAGGTTGATCATCACCTGGTGCAGCCGATCGCGATCGCCGAGCAAGTTCGGCACTGGCTCAGGACATCTGACCTCGAGATGGATTCCGCGCCGTGCTGCCTGCTCCTGCATAAGCTCGCCCGCCTCCTCGATCACGCGGCGCGGCTCAAGCTGCTCGAGCTTGAGTGGCGTGAGCCCGCGCTCGAGGTCGGAGAGCGAGACCAGATCGTCGAGCAGGCGCGCGAGGCGTCGTGCCTGGCGCTCGATGATGCCGAGGAAGCGAAGGGACGTTTCCCGATCCTCGACGCCCTGCACAAGAGTTTCGGCGTAGCCGTAGAGCGCGCTCAGCGGAGTGCGCAGCTCGTGCGTCAAATTGGATATGAAGTCGGCGCGGAGCGTCTCGTAGGATTTGAGCCGCGTGATGTCGTGGAAGACCAGCACGTAGGCTGCCTCGCGCGCGGTGCGGATCTGCACTGCGCTCGCGCCGAGATGAAGCTGGGCAGGGTTCTGGATCGCGATCTCAGCACTGAACACATCGCCGTCCACCGCCGGGCGCATCGACTGCTCGACGAAATCCTGCAGCCGCGGATCGCGGCACAGCTCGATAAACGGACGGCCGCGGTAGTCGCTCTCGGCGTCGAGCGCGAACATCTTGCGCGCCGCGCCGTTCAGCAGGATCACCTCGCCCCGTTGTCCGGTGACGACGACGGCCTCGGTCATGCTGCGCAGGATCGCTTCGAGCTCATCACGCTGCTCGATGAGCGATTCAAACTCGTCGACCACTTTGTCAGCCGCGTCGAGCAGGCGCTGCTCGGCGCGGCCCATCGCGTCGCGATCGTCGGGCAGCACATGCGGCGGCATCCGGCGCTCCTCGAGCGCCTTGGCAACAGAGTTAAGGCGCTCGGCGCGACGGGTCCATCCTAGGCCCAACGCGACCGCGAACACGATGCCAATGCTGAAGCCGGCGGCGATGGCGAGCGCTATCCACCAGGGCGAAACCGCACCCTCGGCACCCAGGACGATCAGCAGTGCTGCCGCCGGTGCGAGTCCGAGCAGGACTGCGGCGGCGATGCGGAAGGTTGGAGCCTTAACCAAGCGCCTCGGGGTTGAAGCGGTAGCCGACGCTGCGGACGGTAAGGATAAGCTCCGGGTTCGAGTCGTCGCGCTCGATATGCTGGCGCAGGCGGCGAACGTGAACGTCAACGGTGCGCGGCTCGACGAACGTGTCGCGGCCCCAGACCATATCGAGCAACTGTTCGCGCGCATACACGCGCATCGGATGCTGGACGAAGAATTTAAGGAGCTCGAACTCGCGCAGCGCGAGGTCCTTGCGCTTGCCCTCGACGAATACCTGGTAGGTGCCGAAGTCCATCTTGAGCCGGCCCTTCTCGAACACCCCGCCCGACTCGGGCTCGGTGAGCGCGTTGGCGCGGCGGAGCAGCGCCTTGACGCGCGCGATAAGCTCGCGCGGGCTGAAGGGCTTCACCACGTAGTCGTCGGCGCCCATCTCGAGGCCCAGCACTTTATCTACTTCGGTGCCTTTGGCGGTGACGATCAGGATTGGCAGATGCGCGGTGTCGTGCGAATTGCGCATCGTGCGGCAGATCTCGAGCCCCGGCATCCCGGGCAGCATCAAGTCGAGGACCATCAGGTCGGGGACGCGGCGCTTGACGCGCTCCAGCGCCTGCGCGCCGTCGATCGCTTCCTCGACGATAAAGCCCTCCTGGGTGAGGTTGTAACGGATCAGTTCGCGAATGTCGGCGTCGTCCTCGACGATCAGAATCCGGTAACGAATGCCGCGCTGGGTTTCCTGAACAGCTTGCGTCGCTTGCGTCATGTTGCCTCCCTCGCCTCCCGCTTCCTCGTCTCGACGTGCTTGATCATCTTCCCCTTGACCATGTAGACGACCATTTCCGCAATATTGGTCGCATGGTCGGCGATACGCTCGAGGTACTTCGACACGAAAAGGAGCCGCGTCGCGGAGCTAATCGTGTGCGGGTCCTCGGCCATGTAGCTCAAGAGCTCGCGATAGACTTGGTAGTTGAGCATGTCGACTTCGTCGTCGCGCTCGATCACCTGGTCGGCTAACTCGGTATCGTCGCGCATGAAGGCGTCGATACTGTCCTTCACCATCGTCTGCGCGATTTCGGCCATCCGGGGCAAATCAATATAGGGCTTGAGCTGGGGAACCTCGTTCAGCTCCAGCGCTCGTTCGCAGATATTGACGGCGTTGTCACCGATACGCTCGAGGTCGGTCGTGATCTTGAGCCCGGTCGTGATGAAGCGGAGATCGCTCGCGGTTGGCTGATGCAGCGCGAGGAGCCGGATGCATTGTTCGTCGTTCTCGATATCGAGGCGATTAACTTCCTGGTCGCGCTCGATCACCTCGCGGGCGTGGTCGCTGTCGCGATTCACCAGAGCCTCGATCGCCTCGGCGATTTGGCGCTCGACCAGGCCGCCCATCTTGAGCAGGCCGGCGCGCAGGCCGCGCAAATCCTCTTCGTACTGCCGATTGGTATGCTGCGGCTGCTGGGTGTGATCCATTTAGTGCTCCACGGGGATCAGCCGAAGCGCCCCGTTATGTAATCCTCGGTCTCGCGGCGGGTGGGATTGGTGAAAATCTGCTTGGTCTCGCCGTACTCGATTAGGTTGCCGGTGTACATGAAGGCGGTCATATCGGAGCAGCGCGCCGCCTGCTGCATGTTGTGCGTCACTATAACGATAGTGAACTCCGCCTTGAGTTCCAGCAAGAGTTCCTCGATACGTGCGGTGGATATTGGATCGAGCGCCGAGCACGGCTCGTCCATCAACAGGACCTCGGGTTTGACCGCGAGCGCCCTGGCGACGCATAGCCGCTGCTGCTGACCGCCCGAGAGGCTCGCGCCGGGCCGGCGTAAGCGATCCTTCACTTCCTCCCATAGAGCAGCCTGGCGGAGGCTCCTCTCGACGATTTGGTCGCGCTCAGCACGGTTTATGCTCGCGCCGTTGAGCGTAAGTCCCGCCGCGACGTTGTCCTCAATCGACATGGTCGGAAAGGGCGTGGGCTTCTGAAAGACCATCCCAATTCGGCGGCGCACCTGTACAGGATCGACGCCGTCGCCGTAGATATTGTCGCCATCCAGCATGACCTGGCCGTCTGCGCGGGCGCCAGGTACCACTTCGTGCATCCGGTTAAGGCAGCGGACCAGAGTCGATTTGCCGCATCCTGAGGGCCCGATAATGGCGGCTACGCGCCTATCGGCGAACGACAGAGATACATCGTGCAAGGCATGATGCTTGTTGAAGTAGGCGTTCAGATTCTTGACGATCAGTTTGTCGGCCATTTCAGCCATAGTTACTTCGCAGCCTTCGCCGCGCCGGTGACCCATCGCACACCGAGCTCGAGCGCGAGCACGAGCGCAGTCAGGACGAGAGCTCCAGCCCACGCCTGACGCTGCCAGTCGGCGAAGGGTGAAATTGCGTAGGTATAGACCTGCACCGTCAGGGTATTGACCGGACGGATCAGGGAAGTTGACCAGAACCTGTTGCCGAAGGCGGTAAACAGCAGGGGCGCAGTCTCACCGGCTACGCGCGCAACCGCCAGGATCACGCCCGTGGTGATACCGGCAAGCGCCGTGCGGGCAACGATCGCGAGCGTCGTCTTCCACTGCGGCACGCCGAGCGCGAGCGAGGCTTCGCGCAGCTCGGGCGGCACCAGCACGACCATCTCCTCGGTCGTGCGCGTCACGAGAGGAATCATGATAGCGGCGAGAGCGACGGAACCGGCAAGCGCAGAAAACCCGCCCATCGGACGCACGACGACGGCATAGGCAAAGATTCCGATAACGATCGAGGGCACGCCCATCATCACGTCGGCGCAGAAGCGCACGGCGTTGGCGAACTGATCGGCGCGATGGCTCGCGAGGTAAAGGCCGGCGCCGACGCCTATCGGGACGCCGATCAGGCACGCGATACCGACCACCTCGAGCGTGCCGATGATCGCGTTGGCCATACCGCCGCCGGGCTCACCGACTGGCGCCGGCATATGCGTGAAAAATGCGAAGTTAAGGCTCGAGAAGCCCTTCGCGAGCAAGTAACCGAGCACCAGGAAGAGCGGTATCAACGTGAGGATCGTGGCCGCGACGGTCACGCTCATCATGAAGTCGCTCTTGAACTTGCGATACCGATAACTCGTCTCGCGAGCGATACCGATTGCCCCCGCAGCCACCTAGTCGCCCCCTTCAAAGCGCCGCGCCGAGACGCCTAGCACCAGGGCTCGCGCCACGACGTTCAGAACGATTCCGAGAATAAGCAGGACGAGGCCGAGCTCAATCAGAGCTGCCACATGCAGGTCGGAGGTCGCCTCGGCGAACTCGTTGGCGATCACGCTCGCGAGGGTCGCGCTCGGCTTGAAGAGCGATAACGAAATGTCAGACGAGTTGCCGATTACCATCGCGACCGCGATCGTTTCGCCGAGCGCGCGGCCAAGGCCCAGAATCACGGCGCCAATCACGCCCGTGAATCCGTAAGGGATGACTGCCGTCATCACCATCTCCCACTTCGTCGCGCCGAGCGCGAGGGCGGCCTCCCGCTGAAAGTGCGGCACGACGCGGAACACGTCGGTGCATACCGAGGAGATATAAGGGATGATCATGATCGCGAGGATGACGGACGCGGAGAGCATACCGACTGCGATTTTCGGGCCACTGAAGAAGGGCGTCCACCCGAACCAGAACTGGAGCAGCGGCTCGACATGATCGCGAAGCCACGGCCCCATCACGAAAATCGCCCACAGGCCGTACACGACGCTTGGTATCGCGGCCAACAAATCCACCAGGAAACCCAGGCGTGTGCTGAGCCAATCGGGCGCCATCTCGCTCAGGCATAGGGCGACGCCGAGGCTCAGCGGCACGGCGATGATCAGGGCCAGTATCGACGAGACGAAGGTACCGTAGATGAACGGCAGCGCGCCGTACTCCTCATTAACGGGGTCCCATTCGCGGCTGATGATGAACGATAGTCCGAAGTGCTTGATCGCGGGGAAACTGTCGTAGATCAGCGCGATTGCGAGGCCGAGCAGGAGGACCAGGATTAGCAGCGCAAGCAGAAACGTAGTCGTGTTGAATACGCGGTCGCCAAAAAGCCTCGCGCCGGTATGCGTGGGCCTTTCACGCTTCACCACCGCGAGCTTTTCCGCCACCGAGCTCTCTAGTTCCGCCAAGCGCGCTTCCCTCAAAAGGATCCCTCCCGCGACTTACACGAGTCCATCGCAGGAATTTGAGCCTGATGAGATTTTAATCAGCGATTGTTTCCAGAATGTTACGGGGGGTAAAACTCGCAATGAAACCCTGTATTAGAGTGTGAAACACGACGATTTCCGCAAGGTTTCATTGGCTTTCGACTCAAGATTAGCCCGCATTCGCTCAGTTTCTCGCGATCCGCTCGACGCCGTCCATGTACGGCCGGAGCGCCTTAGGTATCGTCACACTGCCATCCTCATTCTGGTAGTTCTCGAGGATCGAGATCACAGTCCTCGGCAACGCGAGGCCCGATCCGTTCAGCGTGTGCACCAGTTCCGGCTTGCCACTCTTGCCTGGCCGGTAGCGAATCTGACCGCGACGCGCCTGGAAGTCGGTGCAATTCGATACCGAACTGACCTCGAGCCATTCGCCGCATCCCGGCGCCCACATCTCAAGGTCATATGTCACGGCGCTATTGAAGCTCAGGTCCGACGTGCAGAGCTCGACGATGCGATAGGGGATCTCCAGCCGCCGGCAGATCTCCTCCGCGTTGGCGACCATCTTATGGAACTCGTCGTCGGAGGTTTCCGGCGCCACGAGCTTCACCATCTCGACCTTGTCGAACTGATGGCCGCGCTTGATACCGCGCACATCGCGTCCCGCCGACATCTTCTCGCGCCGAAAACAGGGCGTGTATGCCGTCAGATAAATCGGCAGCCGGCTCTGCTCGAGTATCTCATCGCGGTAGAGACTCGTGAGCGGCACCTCGGCGGTGGGGATGAACCAGTAATCCTCTTCGGCATCGCGATACATCGTGTCCGCGTTCTTCGGATAGTGCCCGGTGCTCCTGACGGTATCAGTATTGACCATCAGCGGCGGCAGGATTTCGCGATAACCCTGCTCTTTAATCTTTATATCGAGCATCCAGGTTATAAGCGCGCGCTCGAGCCGCGCGCCGAGCCCACTCATCACGTAAAAGCGCGTGCCGGAGAGCTTCACGCCGCGATCGAAATCGATAATCCCGAGCTGCTCGCCGATCTCCCAGTGCGCGAGCGGCTTGAACGATGTGAACTGAAGCGGCTCGCCAATCGTGCGAATCACGCGATTGTCTGCTTCGCTGGCGCCGACCACGACGTAGGGCCGCGGGATATTCCGAATCCCGAGCATCTGCTCGCTGAGTGCGCGATCCAGTTCGGCGAATTCCTTCTCGCCCGCGCCGATTTGATCGCCGAGCGCGCGCATCTCGGCGCGCTTTTTGTCACGCTCCTCCGGGCTCGCCTTGCCGAGTTCCTTCGATTCGCGCGTGCGCCGTGCGCGCATTTCGTCGAGCTCGAACTGGAGCTTGCGCCGGCGCGAATCGAGCTCAAGTACGCGATCGATCTCCGCGGGATCGACGCTGGCCTTGGCTAGTTCAGCCTTGACGAAATCGGGCTGTTCGCGAATCAGCTTGATATCGAGCATCGCTAGAAAGCATCCTTAATCAGTTCCGGGTTCATCTTCCGGTCGTCGAAGGGTTATCGCGACCACGTCGAATCTCATCGCGCGATCCGAGATGCGGCGGCGCGCTGCAAACGCCTCCGGGGCACGGCGCATCCTTTCCTGTTTGCGCCAATCCACCGAGTCGGCCGGTTCGCCCGCGCCGATACCGCTTCGCGTCTTCACCTCGACCAATACAATCGTGTCGCCATCCATCGCGATTAGACCGGTCTCGGCGCCCGCGGCGCGAAAGCTCCGCGCGACGATTCTTTAGCCGCGCCGCCTAAGATGCCGCTCTGCCGCGCGCTCGCCACGCCGACCGAGCGGCGCCACCTCGACGAATCGCGTGATCGAGCGGAAAGCCGCGCACGCGATCGGCCACGGCGCTTTATCTTAGCCAAGGCGCCGCCCTGCTCGCGATATGGCTAGGTCGAGCTACGACAGGTATTCAATATCGTCGCCGCTCATCAGAGAAGAGCGCGATTCCCGTGCCGCGTACTCCCCTGACACGCCGTGCGCAGGATGTTACCATCACCAATTCGCGCGGACGCGCGCCTTAAGAACATGGCGGAGAACAAGATCACCCTCGAGATGGTCAAACATGTCGCCCGGCTCGCGCATTTGGAGCTGAGCGACGTCGAACAGGAGCGTCTGCGCGCCGACATGGACCAGATGCTCGCCTACGTCGACAAACTCAACGAGCTCGACACCTCGAACGTGCCGCCTACCGCCCAGGTCGGCGAGGCCGGCACGCCGATGCGCCCCGACGGGGTCACTAATCCTCCGGCGCAAGAAGCGATGCTCGCGAATGCGCCCGCGGCTGAACGCGGCTACTTCAAGGTGCCCAAAATAATCGAATAGGAGTTAATCGAATAGGTAATAGGGT
The DNA here is from genome assembly GCA_030037595.1 of Candidatus Binataceae bacterium. Taxonomy (GTDB): domain Bacteria; phylum Desulfobacterota; class Binatia; order Binatales; family Binataceae; genus JASHPB01. The sequence goes on along the minus strand of JASHQJ010000157.1, from coordinate 19,882 downwards.
AACTATTCATTTCTATTCGACTGAGTATTGAACCAGGACCACTGATGTCATCTGAATTGAACCGACTGACTATCGCCGAGGCATCGGCGAAGCTGCATAAGCGCGAAATCTCTGCGCTCGAGCTCACGCGCTCCTGCCTCGAGCGAATCACCGCGCTCGAGCCGCGTCTTAACGCGTTCATCACCGTGTCCGAGAAAGAAGCGTCCGAGCAGGCAGTCGAGGCCGATCGCAGGATTGCCGCCGGCAACGCGCCCGCCCTTTGCGGCATCCCACTCGGCATCAAGGACATCTACAACACGCGCGGCGTGCGCACGACCTGCGCCTCGCGCATCCTCGAGAATTTCATTTCGCCCTACGACGCTACCGCGATCGCGAAGCTTCGGGAGGACGGCGCCGTGTTCGTCGGCAAGGCGAACATGGATGAATTCGCGATGGGCTCCTCGACCGAGAACTCCGCCTTCGGCCCGACGAAAAATCCTTACGACCTCGAGCGCGTCTCCGGCGGATCGAGCGGCGGCTCCGCGGCCGCCGTCGCGGCGCATCAATGCCTCGGCGCGCTCGGCACCGACACCGGAGGATCGATTCGCGAGCCGGCGTCGTTCTGCGGCGTGGTTGGCATCAAGCCGACTTACAGCCGCGTGAGCCGCTTCGGCGTGATCGCCTACGCCTCGTCGCTCGACCAGGTTGGACCCTTCACGAAAACTGTGCGCGACGCGGCGATCATGCTGCGCACGCTTGCTGGCGTCGATCGGCTTGATTCGACCTGCTCTGCGCGGCCGGTGCCCGACTACGAAAAGGCGCTGAGCGGCGACGTGAAAGGCCTCCGCATCGGGGTACCGAAGGAATACTTCATCGACGGGATGGCACCCGAGGTCGAAAGCGCCGTTCGCGCCGCCTTGAAGCAGTATCAATCGCTCGGCGCGAGCGTGCACGAAATCTCGCTGCCGCACGCGAGTTACGCGATTGCCGCTTATTATTTGATCGCGACTGCGGAAGCGAGCGCCAACCTCGCGCGCTATGACGGTATCCGCTACGGGCTTCGCGTTGACGCCGAGGATCATAACGCGCTCTACGACATGACGCGCGCGCAGGGCTTCGGCACCGAAGTGAAGCGGCGCATCATGCTCGGCACGTTCGCGCTGTCAGCGGGCTACTACGACGCGTACTACCTCAAGGCGCAGAAGGTCCGCACACTCATCAGGCGTGATTTCGAAAGGGCATTCGAAAGCTGTGACGTGACCGTCACGCCGGTTGCGCCGACTACAGCATTCAGGATCGGCGAGAAAATGGACGACCCGCTCACGATGTATCTCTCGGACATCTTCACGATCTCGGTGAATCTCGCGGGCTTGCCGGGAATGTCGATCCCATGCGGCTATGATGGCAACGGCCTTCCGATCGGGATGCAGTTGATTGGATCGCCCTTCAGCGAGGAAACGATTTTGCGCGCAGGCGATGCATACGAACGCTCCGGTGCTTTCACTCGGCGCGAGCCCGCGATCTGAACTATTGTTGAGCGAGAAATATGGCGACGATTAACCGCGAAAAATATGAAGCCGTGATCGGACTCGAAATCCACACGCATCTGCTGACCAAGTCGAAGATGTTCTGCGGATGCTCGACCGAGTTCGGCGGCGAGCCCAACGATCACACTTGCCCGATATGCACCGCAATGCCCGGTGCGCTGCCCGTCCTCAATCAGCACGTGATCGAGATCGCGGTCCGCGCGGGAATCGCCGCGCACTGCGAGGTCGCGCCCTACTCCATCTTCGATCGCAAGAGCTATTTCTATCCCGATCTGCCGAAGGGCTATCAAATTAGTCAGTACGAAACTCCAGTATGTAAAGGCGGATACATCGACGTTCCGTCTGACAAGAACGGAGAGCCGCTCCGCGTGCGCCTGGTGCGAATCCATCTCGAAGAGGACGCCGGCAAGAATATCCACGAGGGCAACCATAGCCTCGTCGATCTCAATCGCTCCGGAGTGCCGCTGCTCGAAATCGTGAGCGAACCCGATATCCGGTCGGGTGCCGAGGCCGCTGCCTACGTGCAGGAGATGCGCGCGATCCTCCGCTACATCGATGCTTCCGACGGCCGCATGGAGGAAGGCAGCCTCCGCTGCGACTGCAACGTCTCGGTCCGCCCGCGCGGTCAGAAGGAATTCGGCGTCAAGACGGAAATCAAGAACCTCAATTCGTTTCGCTTCGTCGAAAAAGCAATTGAGTATGAAATCGATCGCCAAATAGACATTATCGAATCTGGCGGGAAGGTCACGCAGGAAACTCACTTGTGGGATCCCGTGCGCGAAGTCACGCGTCCGATGCGCTCGAAAGAGTATGCGAATGACTATCGCTACTTCCCCGAGCCCGACCTGCCGCCGCTTATCGTGCCACCCGATCTCGTCGAGGCGATTCGTGGTGAGATGCCCGAGCTGCCGGCCGATCGCCGCGCGCGCTACGTCAAGGACTTCGGCCTCACTCCTTACGAAGCTGGGGTGCTGACAGCAGAGCGCGAAATCTCCGCCTACTTCGAAGCCACGCTGCCGGGGCTCAAGAATCGCAAGACCGCGGCGAACTGGGTGATGACCGAGGTTTTGCGTATCGTGCACGAGAGCGGAAAGTCGCTCGCCGAAGCCGCGCCTGCGGCGATCGAGGTCGGCGCGCTGCTCAGGATGGTCGAGGAATCAAAGATCAGCCTGAATGCAGCGAAGACCTCATTCGCCGCCATGGTGAAGAGCGGCAAGTCTGCAGAAGCAACCGTCGCGGAGCTCGGCCTCGCCCAAGTCTCTGACGAAGGTGCGATCGCATCCGCGATCGATAAGATACTCGCCACCGAGACTGAGAAAGTGAATGAGTATCGCGCGGGTCGCGACAAGCTATTTGGATTCTTCGTTGGTCAGGCGATGAAAGCGATGGGTGGCAAAGCGAATCCGAAGGTGATCAACGATTTGCTGCGCAAGAAACTCGCCGGCTGAATCAACCGTGCGCTCTGAAACGAATCAACGCGCCCGGTAAATCCTTTCCACTTCACGCTCACGCGTATGGCGAAAACGCGCGGGCGTGACATTTTTTCCGACCAGCGCCGCGCGATTTCTGACGTATCCTGGAAAAAGCCGCGCCTCGTCGCGACTTTCCAGTCTCGGCACATCAATTGCCTTCGTGTCCTTGCGGATACGCGCAGAGGAAGCAGATGCCCGCCGGCATCATTTGCCGGCAATTGCATCAGGCAATTGGGGTGAAGAACCTATGAAGACAAATGTCAAAGCATTGTTGATAGGTGCGTTGGTTGGCGTTGCAACGGCTGGGTTGCTCGGATGCGCTGATACCGAGAATACGTCGCCTCCGTACACGCCGCCGGCGACCGCCAGTGAAACATCCTCTACTACAACTTACTCGACGACGGTGCCCGCCACGCAGGTAGTCGATGTGCCGACTACGGTGCAGACTGCTCCGGCGACCGCAAACTCCACCACCACTACAACGCGTTACAGTGATGGCACCGTCCAGAAGAGCACGACGACCGACTACTCGCCGACATACACAACAGTCGGACCTCCGTACGCAACGACTGTAGTGCAGACGCCTGCTCCCTTAGTCGAGGCGCCGGCGATGACCACGACGCGAACGACCAGCACGACCACTAACGACGACGGCACGGTCCGCAAGGAAACCACCACGACAGTGTCGCCAAACTACTAGTCCGTCCTCTCATTCATGAGCACGATGCTACGCCGACCATGCCACGTCGCTTGCCGCGCCGCACGGTCGGCATAGCTCGATCTTTCTTACAGCTTCGTGAACCCGTCGCGGCTCCAATTTTCGGAGCCGACTCCGTTATGGACTATGAATAGCCCGTCGGGATCGTACTTGGCTTTGATCTGAGTGAGGCGAGGATAATTGCGCCCCCAGTACGCCTGCTGGAATCCTTTCTGGAAATAGTTGCTCTCGCTCACGTACGCGCCATCCTGAGGCGTGATGGCGCGAAGTTCATTCACACATTGATCGACGCGATGCGCGGCATTTCGGCCTTCCACGATGGAAGGTTCGTGGCCCGGGATTCCAGGATACGCCGGTCCTTGGGCATCGGCCGCGATTAACAGGGCGAAGGCCGTTGTAACTGCTGGGTTAGTAGCCGTGTCCGTTGTCGCCGCGATAGCCTCAGGCGGCCCCCCGGCCAAGCCCTTGTTGAAATGCAATTCGAAGTAGGAATGCCGTGAACCGGCGAACAAAGCGTTAGCGAGACGCTCCTGCGAGCCGCTCTCCAGCAGCGACTCGGGCAGCCACAGTGATTCATAACTCCAAATGAACCAGCCGCACTCGCCCGTGTTGCCCTTCCACCACGCGTTGGATCCCGCGCCGGGCCGATCGTCTAACGTCAAGGTAGGTTGGGGAATAAGGTGGACGAGGACATCGTCGATCAGCGCGTGCAGCGAACTGCCGTTCCGAGGGAGAATTACTTCGGGCCAGTGCTCCTTCCACCACTGCACATCCCAGAAATGCCGCGCCGGAATGCTTCCGATCGTCACCGGCCATTTTACGGAATAATCGCTGGAAGACCTGGCCCAGTCGATGAACGGCTGCCAGACCTTCTTTGGCTCCTCAGCGTCCAATCCATGAGACAGCATCGAGATTTCGAAGGTGTTATCCGGCCGCAGGTGCGCCTGCTCGCCCCAGTGATCGTTGAACAGGTTCTCTTTGTAGAAACTTACGAATTGGCGGATGAGCCGGCGATAGGCGTCATCTGATGCCGCCACGATTTTGAAGTTGACCGCGCCGAAGTACTCGGGAAGCTCGTGAGTCCGCACCGTCAGCTTGCTAACGACGCCGAAGGTGCCGCCGCCCCCACCTTTCAACGCCCAGAACAGATCGGGATTGGTGCATGCGTTGGCGATCCGAATCTGCCCATCAGCAGTGACGACCTCGGCTTCGAGCAAGCTGGCCGCCGCCGTGCCATAGTGCTTCGAATGGCTCCCGAAGCCGCCGCCCTGGATTAGGCCCGCGAGACCGACAGTCAGGCATCCACCGCCCTGAATGTATTTCCCCGCCTGAGTGCAAACCGCTTCGTATGCCTGAAGGTCGATAGTGCCGGCACCGAGCGTCACCGCGGGTTGCGGCTTCAGAGTCTGTTCGCATCCCTGCGGCACGAATGCATCGTGCATCTCGATATCGTGCAGGTGCCGCGTCCAGATGAGTAGTGAATCGGGCGCGTTGGATGTCCCCTGGTAGCTATGGCCGCCCCCCTTGATCGCGAGCCGTAAATTGTTTTCACGAGCGAAGTTAACGGCCGCCGCGATATCCTGAGCGTTTCGCGCCGCGACCGCGTAAACGCTTGGTTTAGTGTCCCATGCATCAACCCATCCAAGCGTCTCCGTGAGCCCTGGATTGTCGCCGATAAAATACGGATTCTTCAGATTCCTCCAGAGCTGCTTTGCCGCGTCGCTGTCCGGATCTTTCTGCAGGAGGGCGATCGGGAAATCCACCGGAATAAGATTGCCGCCGACCGTTTCGTTGAGCTGCTTCCACGCGGTCTTCGAGGGCCACGCCGCATCGCCTGGACGGCAACGACTTGATGGCGCCGCCGCACGTACCCCTCGCGGCATGATCGTAAGCAAGGCAGCCGCTCCTGACGCTCTGAGGAATTCTCTTCTATTCATCAAGAATCCTTGCCGCAGCCTTATCGCGACAACTGCGGACGGAGGCGGACTATGCCGAACATTGCGACAATCACTGCAAACGCGAACACGATGGCAGCGTCCGGAACCACTTCGAACGCCGTCGCCTGATCGAAAATCAAGCCCAGATATGCGTCCATCGCCCACGAGGCAGGGGACAGATGCGCGAGGGTCTTCATGAATGGCGGCACCACTTCGAGCGGCCACATGCATCCACCGAGCATTCCGATGGCAACGCCGATCCACGGACCGAGGGCGGTCGCCTGTTGGCGCGTTCTGAACACCGTGCCCATGAAGAGGACGATCGCGACCCCAAGGCAGATGACCGCGGCGGTAATCAGTAGCAGGCCTGACGTGTCGCCCCACCGGACGCCGAAGAAAAGCCGCGCGGCCAGTATCATGAACACCGCCTCAGCGATCATTTGTTGCGCTGGCGCGACCGCCAGCATCCCGAGCAGTTCCCAGGTGCGGCGCGGTGCAGCCAGCAGGCGGCGCGAAATCCCGCTTTCGCGAAGTTGAAGTATGGGCAGCGTCAAGACGAAACCGTTAATCATCACGAACAGGATCAGGTTCGCAGGCGCCGTGTACGCGAAGCCAATGCGTGGCGGACCCGCCTGCCCGCCCGCCGGATAGCGAATCGGGGCGTCGAGCGATTTGCCGCCGCGCGACAATCGGCTTAGCTCGGCGTCGATGCCTGCTCGGACGATGGCAGAGGTGGAACTCGCGCTCGAAAAGTACACCGGAACGTTTCGGGCGCCATGCCAGGCGGGCGGAATCAGAATTCCGGCATTCATTCGTCCTCTAAAAACGGCGCTACGAAGGCGCTCTGCGTTGGTATAGTCGCGGACGCGAAATTGCTCGTTGGATTCGAGGGCTGCGACGAGTGCGTGGCTCTCGCTCGTATGCGCTTGATCGAGGATGCCTACCACGAACGACGCGCTAACGTAGCCGCCCATCGCGAATCCGACGACCGCCATGATGGTTGCGGGCAAGAGGAACAAGGCCACCAGCCGCCTGCGATCGCGCGCGGCGCCCGCTCCGCTGGCCGCGGCTGCGCCGAGGATTACGTTGAGGCTGCGCGGCATCACGCTAGGTCATCCTCTGAAGTGTTGCACCAGCCCTGAGGGCGGCGAGCGCGATCCCGCCGAGCCCGACAAGGGCGGTGACTGCGAGTGGCTCCGCTATGGTGAACAAACTTCCGTGCGCGCCCGCGGCCGAGAGATCCATGAATCCAAAGAACGACTGTCCGTTCGGCGTGAGGCGACTGAGGGTCTCGAAGATGTCCGGAAGGCCTTGCGGCGGCAGAAACTGTCCACCGACGATCGAGAGCAGGACGATCACGATCGCCGCCAGCGCGTTTCCCTGGTCCGCATTGCCTGCCAAGCTCATCAGGAACGCTGTCAGTCCGATCGCCATCAGCACGCTGGTGAAAACCAACGCGGCGGTAGCAACAGGATCGCCCCATCGAGTTCCGAACAGAAGCGAGGTCGCCGCGATCATGGTGCCCATCTGCGCGAGGCCGATGATGAGCAGAGCCGCGAACTTGCCCGCGACAATTGCGTACGGCCGCGCGGGGGAGGCAACTAGCCGGACGATGGTGCGCAAGTCGACTTCCGCCTGCAGTGCACGGACCCCGGACAGCACTCCAAAATTCAGGAACAGGACCGTCATCGACATCGCGAAGAAATCGACCACTCGCATCTGCCCGCCCGCCGAAATCGGAACCACCTCGGGGGCCGCTCGATCGCGAGGCATGGCAGCGCGATTCATAAAATCGTGCAGAAGCCCGCGAGTCGCGAGCATCGCGAACTGCTCGCCTCGCGCGGCGAGAATCTCGACGGGCGGTTGGTTCCCGCTCTCAAGCGCTTGGCCAAAGCCGGGGCGCATTGCCACCGCGCACTCAGCCTGATGTTCCTTGATCATACGTTCGGCCGCGGAAAGCGAATCGACCGGCTCCACCACGACTTTTCCTCGCGGTGATTTTTGCTCAACGAATCTGACGAATGCCGCGGACTGCTCCGAGTGGTCGAGATCCGCGCTGCAAAGGCGCATCCCAGACCCTCCGTGCGAACCGCCCAGCGCAAAGCCCATCAGCGCAGTCAGCGCGAGCGGCGCGACGATCGCGGTCAGAATCGCGGTTCGATCGCGCAACCGTTGGCGAAGGTCCTTGAGGCAAACCAGGATCGCATATCGCATAGAGGTTAGTCGCGCAGCGCGCGTCCCGTCATGCTGAGGAAAACGTCTTCGAGATTAGGTTCAACCACCCGTACACTGTCCGCCACGGTGCCGGCCTTGAGCAGCGCCGTCAGCATCGCGGGCAGGCGATTGGCGCCATGATCGGCGACCACATGAAGATGGTCGTTCTCCACGGTCGCGAGCTGCACGCCCTCGAGCGCGCTGACGATACGCACTGCGCGTTCGAGCGAATCGCCGCGTCCTACGCCAATCTCGATTCGCGTGTCCTGTCCCAGGTTCGCGACCAGCTCGGCACGCGTGCCTTCGACGATCAGGTGCCCGGAATCGATGATTCCGATGCGGGCGCAAAGGCGCTCCGCCTCCTCCATGTAATGCGTCGTGTAGAGGATGGCGGTGCCCGCATGGCGCAGCCGCTCCACCAAATCGAAAATGGCGCTGCGGCTCTGCGGATCCACGCCCACCGTCGGTTCATCAAGAATGAGAAGCCTCGGCTGATGCAGAATGCCGGCGGCGAGATTCAAGCGCCGCTGCATTCCGCCCGAGTAGGTCCCGACGATGTCGTCGGCACGATTGGTTAGACTCACGGCGTCGAGCGCGGTGTCGATCGCCGTCCGTAGCGTGGCGCCGCTGAGATCGTACATCCGGCCCCAAAAATCGAGATTTTCGCGCGCAGTGAGGTCGAGATAGATAGTGATAGCCTGCGGCACGATTCCGATGAGCGCACGCGCCGCGGGTCCAGCGTCGATGTCGATGCCATCGATTGTGATTTCGCCGCTGTCGCGCGCAAGGATACCTGCGATCATCGAGATGGAAGTCGTCTTGCCGGCTCCGTTAGGTCCGAGCAAGCCGTAAACTTCCCCAGCCGCGACACCGAATCCGATGCCGTCAACTGCTAATCGCGCGCCAAAGCTCTTGCTGAGCCCTCGCACGACCAGCCTTGGCGCCACCGGTCCGCTGGACGTCGTTCGCATCACGGAAGGCATGGTCTCAACCTTGGGGCCGCGGCACGCCCAGTGGCCGCGCTTGCGGCGTGGCAGTTCGGCATTGCTCGACCTTTTCTTATAGCTTCCTGAACCCGTCGCGGCTCCAATTTTCGGAGCCGACTCCATTGTGGACGAAGAATAACCCGTCGGGATCGTACTTCGCTTTGACCTGCGCAAGGCGTGCATGATTGCTGCCCCAGTACGCCTGCTGCCAATCCTTCTCGAAGTAGTTGCTCTCGCTCCAGTATGCTCCGGTCGTCCCGGTGACGGCGCGTAGTTGATCGACGCAATCGTCGACGCGTTTTCGAGCTGCGCGCCCTTCCGCGATGTTGGGCTCATGACCTGGAATTCCGGGATAGGCTGATCCTTGCGCGTCACCCACGATAGCGAGCGCAAATGCATCCAGCACCGCGGGATTGGTCGCCGTGTCCTTTGCCGCTGCAATTACGTCGGGCGGAGCTCCCGCGAGTCCCTTGTTGCAGTGCAATTCGAGACCACTATGCCGTGACGCGGCGAATAGCGCGTCCGCTAGACGCTGCTGCGAGTTGCTCTCGAGCAATGCGGCCGGAATCCATAGCGACTCCATTCCCCAGAGGTACCAGCCGCACTGACCGGCATCGCCTTTCCACCATGCGTTACTTGGATTCGCGCCCGGGCGCTCATCGAAGTCGAAGGTCGGCTGCGGAATGACATCAACCAGGACGCGATCAAGAAGGCCGCTCAACATTCCCGTGATGGGGATTGCGATTTCAGGAAAATGCTCCTTCCACCACTCAACGTCCCACCATCGTTGGGCGGGTACGCTTCCGATCGTTACCCGTCCCTGGATTGAATAGTCGTTGGACGAGTTCTTTACCCAATCGAGAAATGGCTTCCAGATCTTGTTCGCCTCGGCGCGATCGAGTCCCTGCGAGACCATGCTGATTTCCAAGACATTGTCCGGCCCGAAGCGGGGCTGCTCGCCCCAATGATCGTTGAAGAGGTTCTCCTTGTAGAAGCCCACGAACTGGCGGATGAGCCGTCGATACGCATCGTCGGATGACGCCTTGACCTTGAAGTTGGCTACGCCGAAGTACTCCGGAAGATCGTGCGTGCGCACTGTCACCTTGCTAATCACGCCATAGGTTCCGCCTCCGCCGCCCTTCAGCGCCCAGAACAAATCGGAATTGTTGCATGAGTTCGCGATCCGAATCTGGCCGTCCGCCGTGACTACCTCGGCTTCGAGCAGGTTCGCGGCCGCCGTGCCATAGTGCTTCGAATAGCTTCCAAAGCCGCCGCTCTGGATCAGGCCTGCGACGCCCACCGTTGTGCATCCTCCACCCTGGACGTACTTGCCGCCCTTGGTGGTAACCGCCTGGTACGCCTGCATCCAAATCGTCCCCGCGCCGAGTGTCACCGCAGGCTGCGGCTTCATGGTCTGTTCGCATCCATGCGGCACGAACGCGTCGTGCCTTTCGATATCGTGCATGCGGCGCGTCCAGACGAGCAGCGAGTCGGGCGCGTTGGATGTCCCCTGGTAACTGTGCCCCCCGCCTTTGACTACGAGGCGCAGATTATTGTCGCGCGCGAATCTGACGGCAGCCGCGATGTCCTCGGCGTTCCTTGCCGCGACTGCGTAAACACTTGGTTTAGTGTCCCACGCATCGACCCATCCAAGTGTCTCGGTGAGCCCCGGAGTATCGCCGATAAAAAATGGATTGTGGAGGTTCTTCCATAGCTCTTTGGCTGCCGCGCTGTCCGGATCCTTCTGCAGGGCCGAGATCGGAAAATCCACCCGGATAAGATTGCCGCCGACCGTTTCGTTGAGCTGCTTCCACGCGGTCTTCGAGGGCCACGCGGCATCGCTCGGACGGCATCGGCTGACCGTAGCGGGTGCCGCGGCACGCACCGCTCGCGGCATCATCGAGATGATCGCAGCCGCTCCCGACGCCTTGAGGAATGTTCTTCGGTTCATTTGACCCGCCTTTCAGCAGGCGCTCGCCGCGCTTTCACGACGCGCGAGCGGACGCGGTTTGCTCGGCATCGAGCGCATTTGCCTCGGTGACATCTTGTGAATCGGATGCGTTCGCGCCTTCGAGCCGCGCAACGTTCGCGAGATGTGTTGAACGGTCGATGTTGTAGAAGAGCAGGACAGCAATCGCGATTGCGCTGAAGGTCGTAACGGTCGGTACGAAGATCACTCCCAGATGATGCAGGATCGCTGGATCGACATGACCTTGCTGTGCATGCTGCGGGAAGCTGATCCACGCCAGGATTAGTCCGGAGAGAAATGTACCGACTCCCGTTATGCACTTCGCGATCAGACCGTTGGCCGCGAACAGCAGTCCCTCCGAGCGCTGGCCCGTCGCGACCGCCGCGTCCTCAACCACATCCGCCATCATCGAGCTCGCGATAATGAATCCCGTCAGGCTGAGCGTCGCCGAAAGGAAGGTGAACGCGAGAACGACAACGAACACCGCACGCGTGCCGTTTGGCGGCAGCACTCCGACAAGCCGCATCGAGATCGGCGCGATCGAGGTGAACAGCGATGCGAAGAACACTCCGATCATCGCCGGCTTCTTGCCGAAGCGCTTCGAGATCGCCGGCGCCAGCCCGACGCCCGCGAAGGCGGCAAACAGCGTGGCCACCGCAAGATACGACATCTGCGCGGGACTTAGTTCGAAGAAATACGCCGAGATGTAGAAATCGAGGCTCTGCCTTAGACCGGCGGAAATGGCGCCGACTATGCCGGCGATCGTCAACGCAAGGAACGAGCGGTTCATCAGCGTGACGCTGAGCTCGCGAAGCTTGTCGTGCCATGTGGTGCGAACCCTCGGCTCATGCACAACAGTCGCGATGAAGCGGTGCGTGCCGATGCACGAGATGATGATCGAAAAGAAAATCGCTATTCCCGCCGTAATCGCCGTCGCGCGGTAGCCAGCCGGATTCAGCAGGCCGAGAGGATGTGTCGCGTCCTTGCGCAGGAACACCTGCAGCGCGAGGAACGAAATCGCCGCGCCACCGAGCGTGCCGAAAAAGAAGCGCGAGCTCATCAGGCTCGTGCGCTCGTCATACTCGTAGGTCAGCTCGGGGCCGAGCGCCGAGCTCGGAATCTCGTAGAGACTCAGCAACACGCGCACCGTCACCAGCATGACAGCCATGTAGATGAGCAGATGCTCGTTCGACCATCCGAGCGGCGGCGCGAACAGAAAGTAGAAGGCGATCGCGGCGGGCAGCGCCGAGGCATACATGAACGGATGCCGCCGCCCCCATCGCGAGCGCGTGTGATCCGACCATGCGCCGATTAGCGGATCGCAGATCGCGTCGAAAATCAGCGTGACCATCATCACTGCGCCGACCCACGCCGCGGGCAGCCCAACCACCTGGTTGAAGAACAGGAGCAACGCGGAGGTGAGCGTCGCCTGATGCACGCCGAAGGCGACAGATCCGACGCCGTAGAGAACGTTGGTTGCCAACGTGAGCCGCCGAGGCGTTGACGATGGCGTGTTAGCGATCACCAGGATCGCTCTCCACGCTGCGTGCACTCGACGCCGCCGTCGACGAAGAGGATCTGTCCTGTCATCAATGAGTTCTCTTCGCTGAGAAACCACGCGATGATCGCGGCCATCTGCTCGGGCCGCCCAGGATACGCGCCGCGAAGCGGTACCATCTGACCCATCGCCGCCTTGGTCTCAGGATTCGAAAAGATATATGCGGCGCCGGGCGTGTCGATGAATCCCGGCGCGATCACGTTCAGCGTGATACCCGCGCCAGCCCAATCAGCAGAACCCGCCGCGCGCCGGCACCAGCAATTCAACGAGTACTTCGCGTTGCCATAGAGCGCCAAACCCACCTGCATGCCCTGCGCCGGTGTCATTTTATCGATTGGCGCGATATTTGCCGCATACTTCCACGCGCCATCGATCGCAGCCTTCTCATCCATCCTGAGCATGGCATCGACGAGACCTTCATCGACAGGACTGAACGACGCGATCGATGAGACCGCTACGGCCCGCGGCGCCGCGCTCGACTTGAGCAGCGGGTGCAAGCCTTCCAGCGTCGCGACCGTGCCGAAAAAGTTCAATTGCAAGCTGGTCTGCGGCGGGCCGCCTCCCGCGACGGCGGCGATCGCATCGATCTTACCGCCTGAAAGCCGCGTCACACCGTCAACAAGAGCCTTGCGCCCTTCGCTCGTCGCAAGATCGGCAATGACATCGGCATCGCGCAGATCGCACCGGATAACGCGGCCGCCCCGCTCACGAAGCCATTGCGCGGTCGCGGCGCCGATTCCGGAAGCGGCGCCCGTGACGACATAAGTTCGGTCCATCATTAACACTCCCGGCATCGGCGGGTCGGATTAGGAGCAACCGCGATGCCATCGGCGAAGTCAATTGAATTCAACGATTCTCATTGGCGTGGACGCAGTGGCAGCGCTGCGCGCAGTTCCGCGCGTGCATTCGATCCCAACGATCATTTAAATGCCGGCTTGACGATTCCGAGCTCGATCATCGTGCGGCCCGTTTCGAAGAGCGTGTCATCTACCGGCCGCGACGTGAGACCCAAATCCTCGCGCGCGCGATCGCAGTAGGCACGCGGCGCGTCATACGGGTGGCCATACTTCGCGACTATCTCCTCGTATTGCTTCGGCGGACCGCCAACCGCGATATGCGGGAAAAGGCGCGCGAGATGCTCCTGCAACTCGGCGGCGTTCAGCTCGCCGGATCGATCGGCCGCGGTGAGTTGATAGCGCCCGCCGTTCTTGCACTTGTCGCTTTCGATTATCAGCGCGTGCGCGTCGCCCACGTCGCGCACGTCGACGATATTCCACAGATGCTGCCAGCCGCGCCCGCACGGCTTTCCCATCAGCATCCGCCCGAGGAAGTATTGCCACGAACCGGGCAGCTCGTGCGCTCGCGAGAGCAGCGGCCCGAGCCCGACGCACGGGCACACCGTGATTACATCGAAGCGGCCGTCCTCCTCGGCGACACGCCACGCCATCTGCTCGGTCGCGATCTTGCCCATCGAGTACGCGACGTCGCCGTTGGTGTCGATACTTTCGGGCGTCCACGTCGGATCCTTGCCGCGATTGTCCGACGCCCAGTCCTTCTCCGTGAAGACGTATCCCCGCGGCGCAGGATGCGCGATCGCGGAGAACGAGCTCGTGTACACCATGCGACGCACGCTGCCCGCCTGCTTCACAGATTCGAGCACGTTCAGCGTGCCAATCACCGCGCCGTCGTAGATTTGCCGCGGCTTGTTCACGTTTGCGTAGCCCATCGGCGTGCCGACGTGCATCACGGCCGCACAGCCGGCGAAGATCTCGTCGTAGCTGCCTTGCTCGAGCAGGTTGCCGGTTCTGAGCTCGACGCGACCGGGGTACACGCCGCTATTCATCGCGAGCAGATGAGCGGTCTTCTCGGGCTTGCTCTCGTCGGTGACGCACGCGCGCACCGTGTATCCGCGCTTCATCAGCGCGCGCACGACGTGCGAGCCGATATGACCCGATGCGCCGGTAACAGCTACGGGGCCATCGGATGGTTTAACCTGGGGCATCGCGTCTCCACTCCGAGTTTATTGCGCGTGGCGGAGCACCTGGCCGGCGCGGATCCCGGTGTGTTCGCCGTCCCGCACGTTCACCTTGCCGTTGACGATTGTCGCCTTGTAGCCGATCGAGCGCTGGATAAAGCGCGGCGCGCCACCTGGAAAATCGTTCACCAGCTCCGGCTGCCGCTCCGCCACCTTGTCCGCGTCGAACACGTTCACGTCCGCACGCATCCCGGGCTTCAGCGTCCCGCGATCTTTGATTCCGATCACGCGCGCCGGCCCCGAGGTCATGCGGCAAATCGCCTCGGCCATCGAGTAGAGCCCGGTCTCGCGCACCCAGTACGACAGCACGAAGCTCGGCCATCCCGCGTCCATGATTTGCGAGACGTGGGCACCGGCGTCGCCGAGGCTCGGCAGGCAGTGCTCGCTCTTGAACAGATCGCCGAGAGCCTTCAGGTTGCGATTGAACATCCGCAAGTTGAAGAGCGCCTTGCCTCCCGTCTCGCGCGTCAGCCGAAGGAAAGTATCCGACCAATGCTCGCCTGCAGCGGCCGCCATCGCCTTCAGATTATTCTCCGGGGCGGCGGTGTAGTCGGGCGAGACGCCCGCGCCCAGGTAGAAGACATGACTCATATCTATGAAGGTGGAAATCTCGCGTTTCGCTTCCTCGCGCAGCTTCGCGCTGAACTCGCGATCGTTAATCGCGGCGAGGCGCTCGCAAAAACTTTTCACGCGTAGCTCATGCCATGTCGCGCCCGCGATCGGCAGATTCGACTGCAGCCCGAACATGAAGCCCGAGCCGCGCACCTGCGTGATCGCGGTGACGTCGCGATGGCTACAGAAGCGGTCGAGAAACTCACGGCGCTCTATGCCTGAGTTGTCCTCCTCGCCCGCGCCGAAGCTGAAGAGGATTCGGCTCTTGCCCTGATCCGCGATCGCCTTCATCACCTCGAGGTCGGCACCCACGGCCTGCATCAGCGCGCCGCGCGCTGCGACCTGCATTGCGATTTCGATCAGCTCGATCGGGTCGGCGAACGTGCCGGGAATCGAACGCCCGTCCGGCAGCTTGTGCGGCGCGTAGCGATTCGTCGAAAAGCCGACCGCGCCGCGATCGATCGACTCGCCCACGATCTCGGCCATCGTTCGCCGCTCGGCCCCGGTCGCCTGCTCCTCGACCGCGCGCTCACCCATCACGTAGAAGCGCACAGCGCAGTGCCCGACCATTCCGGCGACGTTGATTCCGGGATTCAGCTTTTCGATCGCGTCGAGGTAGCCGCCGTAACCTTCCCAGTTCCATGGGAGCCCGGTGAGGATTGCGCCCCGCGGGATATCCTCGACGGTCTCCATCATCTCGGCGAGCAGCTCGCGGTCGGTGGGCTTGCACGGCGCGAAGGTGACGCCGCAGTTGCCTAGCAGCGCGGTCGTCACGCCGTGCCAGCTCACGGGCGTGAGATCGGGATCCCATCCGATTTGCGCGTCGAGATGCGTATGGACATCGACGAAGCCGGGCGTGACGGTGTGACCGCGCGCGTCGATTTCCTCGCGCCCGCCGCGGGCGTCGCGGCCGATCGCCGTGATTCGGCCGTCATCGATCGCGAGGTCGGCGGCGAAGGGCTCGGCGCCGGTGCCGTCAACGATAGTGCCGCCCCTGATCACGATTTCATGTGACATTGTGATCTCCGCGCTCGGATGCGCAATAATTGCCGCCTCGATTGAGCAACACGAATTGAACCGTTGAAAGGGTGCCGGCCCTCTTGCCCGACGTTTGTTAGAACGGATATTCTAAAATAGTCGTTCGAGTCAAGGCCTCACGAAGAAGAATCGAGAATTTGGAAGAGAAGTTTCAAAAGAAGCCGATAGCCGCGCGGCGGTCCGGCCGCGAATCAGCGGCGGCGCCCGCGGCCGAGGCGGCGGTCGGCGTCCGCGGCTACCGTATCCGCGATCTCGCCAAGGCCGAGGAACGCCGCCGCGCGATCCTGCTCGGCGCGGCGCGGGCCTTCGCAAAAGGCGGCTACGACGCGACCAACATGGATCAAATCGCGCGCGAATGCGGCCTCGCCAAGGGCCACATCTACCACTACTTCCGGAGCAAGGAAGACATCTTCACGGAAATTCGATGCGAGGCCGTCACGCGGCTTCTCGAGCGCCTTGAGGCGATTATCCGCGAGAGCGGCGACGATGCGGAGGCGATCGTCAGGCAGGCGATCTCAGCCGCGATCGCGCGCGCCTTCAAAGAGGGCGAGCGCTACGAATCGGTGCTGCCCGACCCGGTGTCGCTGAGCCTGGAGAATCGCCGGCGCATCCGCACGCTCGGGCGGCGCTACGAGCAGATGTTCTCGAATGTCGTCCGCGACGGGATGAAGAAGGGCATCTTCGCTGAGGGCGATCCGAAGCTGGTGACGTTCGTAGTTCTACGAGCCGCGCTCACGGTCTCGAACTGGTATCGCGAAGGCGGCAAATGGAAACCCCACTGGATTATCGAGCAAGTGACTGAGCAGTTGGTCCGCAGCCTCCGCGCGCGTTAGTTGAGCCTCCAGCTATTTGCTCACGAAGGAATCAAGCCTTTCGGGACGAGCGCCTCAATGTCGATCACCCGACTACCTGTACGGTTTAGGCGCCAAGAGGTTGGACGTCGCGGTCGATCTCTGCCTGATGCTGCCGCCGGGCCATGCGGATGTCATATGAAACCTGCAGGCGCAGCCAGAATTCCGGATCGATGCCGAAGTAGCGGCCGAGCCGGAGCGCAGTGTCGGCAGTGGTCGCGCGCCGGCCATCGATGATCTGGCTGATGCGGTTCTGCGGCACCCTGAGGGCGAGCGACAACCGTGCGGATTGATTCCGTTCGGCTTGAGAAACTCCTCGAGCAGAATTTCGCCTGGATGAATAGGGACAAGAGAATTCTTAGTGCTAGGCATAAGAGTAAAAAGGTCGACGTACAGTCGACTAGCGGTGGAGGCAGCGTCGCGCCTCATTCAATAGTAGTCCGTTATTTCTACATCGAAAGCATCTCCTTTTCTCCAAACAAAACAGATTCGCCATTGATCATTGATCCGGATTGCAGGCTGGGCTTTGCGGTCGTGCTTGAGCGCCTTCAGGTGGTTGCCGCGATTGATTGATAGCATTCGCAAATCAGTCGCCGCGTCCAAGACCAGAAGCTTGCGTCGTGCGACCCGCCCAATCGACTGGAGCCGCGCGACATGTAACGTCACTGAAAACGTCTTCTATATCCGCGTCTCAGAGCGGATCGCCATGATATGGATCACATGACGCGGAACGTCATATGTCGAGAGTCAGTTCTCGGCAATTGGCAGGTGAGTACCCAAGCCTCGGCCCGTGCTCACGGGAACGTCCAGCGGGCAAGGCTGTAAAGTCGCCCGGCGCGGCGGGCGGCGATCGACTGTGTACTTTGTAAACCTAAAAATGAAGCGTGGGCCGGCCTACCCCTTCTCGGCGAACAGCCATTGATTGTGGGCGAGCGGGCGCAGCTCGCGGAACCATGATGCCTGCGGCACGACGCGTACGCGGTAGCCGAGGCGCGCGAGGAACTCGAGGCACTGCCGCTCCAGCGGCTCGGAGTGCACCTCGATGACCAGCCGCGGATGGTGGCGCGCGAGCACTTCGGCGGCGCCCGCGAGGAACGAGGCCTCCGCGCCCTCGATGTCCACCTTTATGAAATCCGGCGCCTCGAACCCGCGCGCGAGCACCAGGTGGTCGAGGGTCTCGGCGCCGGCCGCCTCGTTGACGACATCGCCAATCGTCGCCTTGACGACCACGGTCTTCGAGTCGATGTGCTTGTTGAGCGCGAGCGTATGAGTGAGCCGGTCTGCCGACTCGCGATCCGCCTCAACCGCGCAGACCCATCCCGGCGCCGCCATCCGCGCGAGCGCCAACGTGTAGTATCCGTCCTTCGCGCCGATGTCGTAGCAACGACCCGCTTTGCGCACCGCGGATGTCACAATCGGCCTGATCTCGCGTTCAGCGAGTCCCAGGTAAAGCCGCGTGTCGTGCCGGAAGTTGATCGGATAAACACATCCGCGGATTATGCCGAGCGGCAGGCGACGATATGTCACACGGTCCGCGACGGCCATGTTCTTGATTTTGCGCAGCGCGCCGAGTATCGGAAGTGACAACGTAAGCCGCGATCCGAGCTGTGCGTCAAGTCCGCCGTGATATTTGCCCCATGGCATTCCGCCCATCGAGTACGTAAAACATCTGGGCATGAGATCGTATCATCGAGTCGCACTCGCGATCGCGGTCT
Source organism: Candidatus Binataceae bacterium (assembly GCA_030037595.1). GTDB lineage: Bacteria > Desulfobacterota > Binatia > Binatales > Binataceae > JASHPB01. Next base: position 1,251 of record JASHQJ010000157.1, on the reverse strand, counting down.
GGTACCTGCTGTACCCGCCGTGGAACAATCAGAAGCAGGCTATCGATCCCAGCCTGCCCTTCCGTGAATGGTACCAGGTCGCGACGTTTTCCTCGTCCACCGATTGCCGGGCGCGGCGCTTTGAAATCCTGAAAGGAATGGACTCGCAGATCGCCCGCTCCGACAACTACAACGAGGACGAGGAACGGCGGCTTCGCGACGACGCGCGATGCATCGCGGACGGCGATTCCCGCCTCCAACCAAAGCAGGCTACCAAGCCCGAATGACTCGCTCGCCTCAGCCCACGCGGTCGCGGCTCATCGCTTCGAGATCGACGCCGGTGGTTTCGATTCGAAAGAGCCAGGTCACGACGGCGCCCAGCAGCGACGTTCCGATCAGGATACCGAGCAGCCGCGTGGTGCCGAGATCGACGAGCATGATCGGGAACAGGTACGCCGTCGAGACCGCGCCGATCTTCGCGAAGGAGGCCGCGAAGCCCGCACCCTTGCCGCGAATCCGGGTTGGAAAGACCTCGCCCGCGAGCAGGTAGGTCTGCGCGTTCGGCCCCAGGTTGGTCATCAGGTTGAACAGCATGAAGCCGACGAAGATGAGCGCGATCCGCGACTCGGTCGCGTAGAGGCCCGCGAGCGCGGCCAGCATCAGGCCCGCGGCGCAGCCGATGAAACCGAAGACCTGCAGGCGAATCCGCCCGACGCGATCGCTGAGCAGGATCGCGCCCATGATGCCGGCGATGAGCAGGATGTCGATCAGCGCGGCGCCGCGCGACGCCAGGATATCGTTGTTGATCAGATCGGCGAGGTTGCGCGCGTGCGTAGGGTGATGGCCGAAGGCCGCGACCAGGATCGTGGGCGTGAATATGCCGATGCCGTAGGTGCTCAAGTCCTGGAGGAACCACGGCACCGACGCGAGTATCGTCGCGCGCAGGTTCTGCGCGTTGAAGAGCGCGAAGAAACTGTCCTCGCGCGAGCGGCGCGCTCCATCACCTCCGCCGAGCGTCACGAATCGCGGATGCGGCGGGTCGCGCTGCAAGAGCCGCATCGTGTGCTGCTCGGCCATCTTCACCATGCCGCGGGCGAAGAGCCACGGCGCGCTCTCCGTCACCGAGAAGCGGCCGATTGTCACGAGCATTCCCGGCACGAGCGCGGTCGCATACATCCACCGCCATGCGCCCGCCTCGGGCATATTGCTCATCACGATGTAACCGATCACGGTGCCGGTCAGCGCGCCCACCGCCTGGCATCCGAAGGCCGC
>JASHQJ010000156.1 GCA_030037595.1 Candidatus Binataceae bacterium | reverse complement strand
TGGTACTTCTCCTGGCCGGTCGCGCTCAGCGTCGCCATCGTGCGGCCATGAAACGAGCCGAGCGTGGCGAGGATCTCGTAGCGGCCGCCACCCTCGTTATGTCCCCACCGGCGCGCCAGCTTGATTGCTGCCTCGTTGGCTTCGGCGCCTGAGTTGCCGAAGAACACCCGCCCCGTGCCGAATCGCGTCGCGAGCCGCTCGGCCAGGCGCGCCGTGGGCTCGGTGTGAAACACGTTGGAGACGTGCGTCAGCTTCTCCGCCTGATCCTTGATCGCGCGCACCACGCGCGGATTGCCGTGGCCCAGGTTGGTGACGGCGAGGCCGCAAAAGAAATCGAGATAGCGGTTGCCGTCGGCGTCGTAGAGATACGCGCCGTGGCCGCGGCTCCATGCGATCGGCAGGCAGCCATAAACATCGACGAGATTGCGATGGGTGAGTTCTATGATTTCGGCGTTGTTCATCGCGGCTTGTAGAGCGTGTAAACCTCCGGTCAGTGATTCGTCTCGCGCGCGTTTCGCGCGGTTCGGGCTTCGTCGTTCAGATCCGATACGCGAGCCTTGCGCCGCACCACCTCGGTGCCGATTCCCGAACGGGTGAAGATTTCGAGCAGCACCGCGTGACGCACGCGGCCGTCGATGATGTGCGCCTTGGCGACGCCGTTGGACAGCGCCTCGATGCAGCACTCGACCTTGGGAATCATACCCTCGTTGATGACGCTGGCCGCGATGAGCCGGCGCGCCTCGGATGAATCCAAAGTCGAGATGAGCTTTCCTTGCGCATCCTTCACGCCCTCGACGTCGCTCATAAGAATCAGCTTTTCGGCCTTGAGTGCGCCCGCGATTTCGCCCGCGGCGGTATCGGCGTTGATGTTGTAAGTCTGCCCGCTCCGATCGACGCCGGTCGGTGCGATGACGGGGATGAAGTTGTTTGCTTCGAGCGTGCGCAGCAGCTCCGGATTCACCTGCGCCACTTCGCCGACGAGGCCAATATCAACGCGGCTTCGCTTGCCGGACTCATCAGTGACGTACATGTCCATCTTGCGCGAGAGGATGAGGTCGCCGTCCTTGCCGGAGAGGCCGACGGCGCGACCGCCTTGGCGCGAGATAGTCGCGACGAGATCCTTGTTGATACGCTGCAAGACCATCTCCGCCGCTTCCATCGTCTCGGCATCGGTCACGCGCAATCCGCGCACGAACTTCGACGGCAATCCGAGCTTGCCGATGAGCTCGGTAATCTGCGGGCCGCCGCCATGCACCACCACGGGGTTGATGCCCACGAGGTCCAGCAACACCACCTCCTGCGCGAAGCTCTCACGCAGCTCCTGCGTCGTCATGGCGTGGCCGCCGTACTTGATAACGAAGGTCTTGCCGCGGAAGCGCTTGATGTAAGGCAGCGCTTCGATCAGCATCTCCGCGCGTTTGATCAGGTCCGCTTGCACTGCTCCTTTCTTTTGCCCTCCGAAAACGCGATCAAAACAGGGTTGAACGCGGGGCGCAATCGCCACCCGCGATCCGTAGTAACTGCGCGGTAACGCGCAGCGTCAGAGGATATAGCGGGACAAATCCTCGTCCTTGACGATCGGATCGAGGCGGCCATGCACGTAGGCGGCGTCGATAGTGATCTCGCGCTGCTGCAACTCGGGAGCGTTGAACGACAGCTCCTCCAGCAGGCGCTCGAGCACGGTATGCAGCCGCCGTGCGCCGATATTCTCCGAGCGCGCGTTCACCGCCGCCGCGATTTCGGCCAGCGCGCCGACCGCGTCGTCCGTGAACCTGAGATGCACGCCCTCGGTATCCATCAGCGCCGTGTATTGGCGAGTGAGCGCATTTTCGGGCTCGGTCAGGATGCGGATGAAATCCTCGCGCACGAGAGCTTTCAACTCGACACGAATCGGGAAACGCCCCTGGAACTCGGGAATCAGGTCGGAAGGCTTGGAAGTGTGAAACGCGCCCGATGCGACGAACAGGATATGGTCGGTTTTGATCGCGCCGTACTTGGTGTTGACGGTCGAGCCCTCGACAATCGGCAGCAGGTCACGCTGCACGCCCTCGCGCGAGACGTCGGGACCGCGGCTCGCATCGCGGCCCGCAATCTTGTCGATCTCGTCGATGAAGACGATGCCGGATTGTTCGGCGCGATGAATCGCCTCCTGCGCTACGGCCTCCATATCGACCAGGCGCGCCGCTTCCTCCTGCGTCAGCAGCTCGAGCGCCTCGGGAATCTTGACTTTCCGATTACGGGTCTTCTTGGGCATGAGCTGATTCATCAGCTCCTTCATGTTGAGGCCCATTTCCTCGAGACCCTGGGGCGCAAGGACTTCGACCATCTGTGAGGCGTTGGCGCTGACCTCGATTTCGACCTCGCGATCGTTGAGGTGACCATCGCGCAACAGCTTGCGGAGTTTCTCGCGCGTTTCCTTGTGCGAGTCACCATCGGCGTTAACTTCAATATCGCCCTGTGGTGTCATACCCACGGGGCGTCGCACTTTCGTCGGCGGCGGAAAGAGAAGATCGAGCAGATGCTCCTCGGCGTTTTCGCGAGCCTTGACCGCGACGCGTTCGCGCGCCTCCTCGCGCACCATCTTGACCGAGAGCTCGGCGAGGTCGCGGATCATCGATTCGACGTCGCGGCCGACATAGCCGACCTCGGTGTAGCGCGAGGCCTCGACCTTGATGAACGGCGCCTGGGCGAGGCGCGCGAGGCGGCGCGCGATCTCGGTCTTGCCGACGCCGGTCGGCCCGATCATCAGGATGTTCTTGGGCGCGATTTCGTCGCGCAGCTCGGGCGCGACGTTTTGCCGGCGCCATCGATTGCGCAGCGCGATTGCAACCGCGCGTTTCGCCTCATGCTGTCCCACGATGTAACGGTCGAGTTCGGAGACAATCTCGCGCGGCGTCATTACCTGGGGGACGCTCATCCGTGTAAAAGTTCCTCGACTACAAACTGGGCGTTGGTGAAAACGCAAATCTCGGAGGCGATCTTCATCGCGCCTTCGGCAATTTCCTTCGCGGACATCTTGGGGTTGAAGCGCACCATCGCGCGCGCCGCGGCCAACGCGTAGTTGCCGCCGGAGCCGATCGCCAGGATACCATCGTCGGGCTCCAGCACGTCGCCGGCGCCGGAAATCAGCAGCGAACCTTCACGATCTGCCACCACGAGCATCGCTTCGAGCCGCCTCAACACGCGATCGGTGCGCCAGTCCTTGGCGAGCTCGACGGCGGCACGTCTCAAGACTCCGTTGAACTCCTGGAGCTTGGCTTCGAACTTGTCGAACAAGGTCATAGCGTCAGCGGTCGAGCCGGCAAAACCCGCCAGCACGCGATCCTGATGCAGCCGGCGCACCTTGCGCGCCGTGCTCTTCATGATCGTATTGCCAACACTCACCTGGCCGTCGCCCGCCATCACGATCCCGCCGTTGTGGCGCACGGAAAGGATCGTCGTGTGACGAAACTTGACTCCTGGTTCAGGGCCTTCAGGCCCTCGGATGGGCACGCTTGTAAACCTCTCTCAAATGACTCACGCTCACGTGCGTGTAGCGCTGGGTAGTCGCGAGACTCGCGTGGCCCAGCATCTCCTGGATCGATCTCAAATCCGCGCCGTTGCTCAGCATGTGCGTCGCAAAACAGTGACGCAGTCCATGCGGCGTGATCTGACCGCCGCGGCCCGCGAGTTCGAGCCGCCTGGCAACGATTTTCTCAACGCTCCGCGTCGTGAGTCTAGCACCTCTTAAGTTCGTGATAACGGCCCGGCGAGCCTCGGCAGCGGGCGGCATTGCCGAGCGCCACGCGCGGAGCGCATCCAACGCTGGCTCTCCGACCGGCACGATCCGATCCTTGTTGCCCTTGCCCGCGCGCACGCGGAGCATGCCGAGTTCTTCGTCGATATCGCGCCAGTCTAGGCTGACCAGTTCACTCACGCGAAGGCCGGATGAGTAGAGCGTTTCGAGAATCGCGCGGTCGCGGAGCGTGGCTTTCGATTCGGGCCGCTCGTCGGTCTCGATCAGCCGCTCGACGTCGGGCGCGCTAAGGATCTTGGGCAGACGGCGCTCGCTCTTTGGCGAACGGATCGCACGCGCCGGGCTCGGCGCGCCGGTCGCGGCCTCGCGGTAACGGAAGAACGCCTTGATCGCGCTGAGTCTCCGCTGCACGGTCGCGCGCTTGGCCGTCTTCATGAGCATCGCAAGGTAGGCGCGAATATGGTCGGCATTGATCGTTGCAGTATCTATATGTTCATCGCCGGTGCCCTTGGCACCCGGCCGCTCGAGCAGGAAGTTTCTGAAGGCGATCAAATCGCGCCGATAACCTTCGACCGTGTTGGCCGACGCGCGCGAGGCCTTGCCCAGCGCCGCCGCGAACGCCTCGATATCCGCCTCCACCTGCTCGCCCCTATCGCCCCCAAACGTTATGCTATCAGGAGCGATTTGGCCTACAAAGTATGCCTTCGGCGAGACCCAAAAGCGCGGCCGGCCGCGCTGATCCACGATGAATTGCTTCCATTGCGGCCGCGCGGTCGAGGTCAAGGAACGAGTCGGTTTTCGCGACACCTGCGCCGGATGCGATCGGCCGCTGCACGTATGCCTCAACTGCGAGTTTTACGACCCTTCGTACAATAATCAGTGCCGCGAGACCCAGGCCGAGCGCGTGGTCGACAAAGATCGGTTCAACTTCTGCGAGTTCTTCGCCCCGGCGCGCGCGGCGAGAACTGCGACGAGAACCGCGGCGGTCAGCGCAAGCCGCGCGAACCTGGAGACGCTGTTCAGAAAGAAATGACATCGCAGATCGAGTCTCGTCTCGCGGCACAACTGGGCGCGATGTTCGTGACGCTCGCGATCGTTGTCATCGTCGCGAATGGATGTACGCCGAGGAACAGCGCGCGCGGCGTGGTGGACGATTTCATCGATCAGCATTACGTCGCGATCAATCTCAGGGGCGCCGAACCCTACTGCACTGGGCTCGCACTCGACAAGCTCCACCAGGAGATGGCACTTACCTCGGGCCAGAGTATCGACGACACGACGCGCAAGCCGACCGTGCACTACAAGCTCACGGCAGAGCGCGACTCGCCCGATCATATCCAGTTTCTTTTTCGCGCAACGATCGAAGTGCCCGACGGCGGCTCATTCCACAAAAACTGGATGATCACGGCGCGCCGCCTGGGCGACATCTGGAAGGTGTCCAATTACAGCGAGTACGACTGACGCGATGAGCTTTGCCGCGATTGTGCTGGCCGCGGGCCAGGGGACCAGGATGCGCTCGGCGCGGGCCAAGGTTCTGCATGAGATCGGCGGCGAACCGATGATTGCGCGAGCCGTCCGAACGATCGCGTCGCTCGGCGCGGTGCCGGTGGTCGTGGTTGTCGGTCATCAGGCGCGTGAGGTTGAGACGGCACTTAGCGCTCGCTTCGGGCGCGATCAACTCGCGTTCGCGCTCCAGGAACCGCAACGCGGGACGGGAGATGCGGCGCGCGTCGCGCTCGCGGCGATACCTGAAGGATTCGCGGGCGACGTTCTGATCACCTATGGCGACATGCCGACGGTTTCGGCAGCGACGCTCGACAAGTTTCGCGCGGCGCATCGTAAAAGCGGCGCGAAACTCTCGTTCATTTCGATCAAACTCGCCGATCCCAAGGCCTATGGCCGCGTGGTTCGCGATGACAACGGCGGCGTCGCAGGAATTGTCGAGTATCGCGACGCCAACGAAGTGGAACGCGCGATCAACGAAATAAACACGGGATTCTACCTCGTCGACGCGGCGTTCCTACGCGCGGCGCTCGGCGAGCTCAAGCCCAACAACGCGCAGAACGAGTACTATCTAACTGACCTGGTCGCGATCGCGCGCAGGCAGGGCCTCGGTGTCGCAGCCTGGATTGCGAACGACCCTGCGGAGTTCGTCGGAATAAATTCACGAATGGAGTTGGCGGAAATGGAAGCAACGATCCGCGAATCGACTTGCCGCAAACTGATGGATGCGGGTGTGACGTTTATCGACCCCGCGAGCGCCTTCATCTCGGAGGAAGCCGAGATCGCGCCCGACTGCACGATTGGACCGAACGTGCAGATTCTCGGCCGCACGAAAATCGCGTCCGGCGCGACAATCGAGGGCACCGCGTGGCTCAAGAACGTCACTATCGGCAAGGGTACGCTGCTGAAGCTCGGAGTGCGCGCGGAGGACGCGGTGATCGGCGACGAGTGTGAGATCGGACCGTTCGCGAACCTGCGCGCCGGTACTTATCTCGAGGGCCACAACCGTATCGGCAACTTCGTCGAGACCAAAAAGGCGCGCATCGGACGCGGCACCAAGGCGAGCCACCTGAGCTACCTTGGCGACGCGACGATCGGCCGCGACACCAACGTCGGATGCGGCGTTATCACCGTTAACTATGACGGCTACGAAAAGCATCACACCGAAATCGGCGACCGCTGCATGGTCGGATGCGACACGCAGCTGATCGCGCCGGTGAAGGTCGGCAGCGACGTGTACGTCGCGTCGGGGACGACGATTATGCGCGAAGTGTCAGACGGTGCACTGGTGATGTCGCATCACCCGCAGCGCGAGAAGGCTGGATGGATGGCCACGTGGCGCGAGCGTCACGGCGATAGCCCTGACGACAACGGCAAACGCGGACGTGAATAGTTGCGCGGCGCTTCCTTGATGTTGCGGCGCCGGTTCGGGATAATTTTGGTAGCAACGGGGCGAAAAGGAGATCTAACGGAAGCGAATTTCAGAGAGTAGCGCCAGACTCGGGCTAAGCGGCTTCGAGTTGACGAGGTGGAAGCTTATCGAGACGTTCGGCGGATGGCTTCCCGGTTCCACGATCGTTAGAGGCGAACAAACCGCGCGGGCGACCGCGCGACAAAAATCGACCTCGCGTGGCAGGGCCTTACGGCTCCGGCAGGTTCGTTAAACTCTCCCGGTTCATCGATGTTCCAGATCGCGGCGCGCGAGAAAGTTCGCGCGCCCGCGATGCTCGCGCCGTTGCAGATGACGCACGATTAACATGCGCATCAAAACGCCCCCGCAGCCGGGGGAGAGGAACGACTATGTGCGGAATAATGGGATACGTCGGACCGAGTGAGGCATGCCCTATCCTGCTCGACGGGCTCGCGCGGCTCGAGTATCGCGGCTACGACTCCGCGGGAGTCGCCACGATCCAAAAGAATGGCACGCTCGAGCTGCGCCGCGCGGCAGGCAAACTCACGAACCTCAGGCGGATGCTCGGCGAGGCGCCGCTGAGCGGGCATATCGGAATCGGCCACACGCGATGGGCGACGCACGGACGACCGTCGGCTGAAAATGCACATCCGCACAAGGCGGGGCCAGTCGCCGTAATCCACAACGGTATCGTCGAGAATTATCTCGATCTGCGCACTGAGTTGCTCTCGCGCGGCCATCAGCTGAGCTCCGAAACTGACACGGAATTGATCGCGCACCTGGTTGAGGAGCACCTCAAGGCGGGCCGCGCTTTCGGCGAGGCCGTCCGCGAAACGGTGCAGCGCCTGCGCGGCTCGTTTTCGATTGTCGTGATGTCGGAAACCTCGCCCGGGATGCTGATAGCGGCCAAGACTGCCACTCCGCTCGTGCTTGGAATCGGCGAGGGTGAGAACTTCATCGCGTCGGATATCCCCGCAATTCTCGCGCATACCCGCAACGCAATCGTGCTCGAGGACGGCGAGCTCGCGGAGATTGGCGCCGACAGCGTAAGGCTCATGAGGTTCGACGGCACCGCCGTCGAGCGCGCGCCGCGGCGAATCGAGTGGGACGCCGTCGCCGTGACCAAGGGCGGCTTCCGCCACTACCTGCGCAAGGAAATCAACGAGCAACCGCAGGCGTGGATCGATACGCTCGCGGGACGCGCCGATCCCGGCTCGCCGAGAGTCAACTTCGAAATGGACCTGCTGCCCAAGGGCGGACCCGCGGTGATTGGTCGAATCGTGATGGTCAGCGCGGGCGCGTCGTGGATCACGTCGCAGGTCGGCAAGTTCGTGATCGAAGACCTGGCCGGCATCCCGGTCGAAGTTGACTATTCAAGCGAGTATCGCTACCGGCGCCCGCCAATCGACGAACGCACGATGATGATCGCGGTGTCGCAGTCGGGCGAGACGGCGGACACACTGGCGGCGATGGAAGAAGGCGCGCGCCGCGGCGCGCATCTGCTCGCGATTACCAATACGGTGGATTCGTCGATCGCGCGCAAGGCCAATGCTCAGTTGTACACGCGATGCGGCCCCGAGATCAGCGTTACGACTACCAAGTGTTTTCTCACTCAGCTCGAGTCGTCCTACCTGTTTGCTATTCATCTCGCGGCAAAGATGGGACGGCTGAAGGACGCGGATGCGGAGCAGATGCTCCGCCCGATGTTTGCGATTCCGGGACAAGTTAAAGCGATCCTGAAACTGGAGCCCCAGATTCAGCAGATCGCGCGCAAGTTCGCGACTGCGCACGACTTCCTATTCCTCGGCCGCGGTATCAACTACCCGATCGCGCTCGAAGGCGCGCTGAAGTTGAAGGAGATTTCGTACATCCACGCCGAAGGTTACTCTGCGGGCGAAATGAAGCACGGGCCGATCGCGCTAATCGACGAAAAGCTGCCGGTGGTCGTGCTGATTCCCAACGACGACCTGTTCGAGAAGACGCTCTCGAATCTCCGTGAGGTCCAATCGCGCAACGGTCGTATTATTGCCGTGACCGATCGCGCGACCGACGAGCTGAAGGCGATCGCGCATGAGATTATCGAGGTGCCCGCGACGAGCAGGAGGCTAACGCCCGTGCTGATGACGGTGCCGCTGCAACTGCTCGCGTATCATATCGCGGCGGAGCGCGGCACCGACGTCGATCAGCCGCGCAATCTGGCGAAGGCGGTCACAGTCGAGTAGCCATGACGTGGCGGGCGCTCCTGGAGCGCCCGCCCGTTAGCTCGAATAGGGCGGCATATCGACGCCGCTCCAAACGGTGGTCTGACGAATCGCTGACGTGCGGAGCTCCGCCATCGCGGCAAGCTCCGCGTCCTTGCGATAATTCGCGAACGCGGCTGCATCGGGAAATTCGAGGATGTGAATTTCGTAGGGCGCCGATAGATCGGCACCCGGCGCGCATCGGATACACCGCGTAATCGCACCGCCATAGCGGCGCATGAGCCTCGCGGCGGCCGATTCGAAGCGCTCGAACTCGGCTTCCTTGCCTGGATTGATACAGAGCGCGGCTACGACAATTAGCGGTTTCGATTCCACTTGCCCTCCGCGGCGCGGCATGCGCCCGCCTCGACGATCCTGCGATCCTTCGATCGGTCACGCAAACGGCGGTCTGCGAGCTTGCGTTAAGCCCGCGTTATTTGTATAGAACAAACAGACAATAATCCGTTAACCGGCTAGTCACGCGCCATGCTGGGCGCACAGAACAAGGGGCGCCGTAGCTGATGCCACGGCGCCCCGTTGCGGACAGTATCAGGCGAGCGTTAGGGCGCCGCCTTGACCATGGCCTGGGTGGTGAAGAAATCCTTGTCCACCGCGCCCATGTTGATGTACCAGCATTCGCGCTCAGGCGTGTTCTGCGCCGGCAGATAGCACATCGTGGCGAAGCCCGACTGCACGTCGTAACGGCCCGAGCCGACGATGAATTCACGCTTGAACGGATAGATGGCTACCTTCGCATCAGGAACCGGGCGGTCACGATAGGTGGCCCAGAAGATATTGGTCCGCCAGAGCGAGCCCTTCTGATCGTAGCCGTCCACGTACGGCTCGAACCACATCTCGGAATCGAGGTACACTACCGTCTTCGAGTCGAGCACGTTGTTGGCGGAGCTGGTGCGGCGAACGGGAGTCGCCTCGACGATATACACGTGGCGCATCTCCCAGTCCTCGGGGCACGCGCTAGCGCCGCCGTCGTACTGACAGGTCACCTCAGGCGAGTTCTTCGCGTGCGCAACCGCCAGCATCTCCTTTTCGCCGAGGAACTTGTAATCGTACTCCTGGGTCTTCGGATTGAAGCCCGAGTAGTGATCGGGATCGAAGCTTTGCGTGCCGGTGGCCGAGCTGTTGAGCGACTCGTTCAGGCGGCGGACGCGGCGGGTGCCAGGCGTCCACGACCAGCTGTCATCACCACGGCTCGCGTCGGCGTAGCGGAAGCGGATGATACCCTGGCCGCGAGATTCTTCAGGCGCGAGCACAGGATAGAGGCCGAACAGCCAGAGCCGATTGGTCTTCTGGTAGTCAGGATCGATGGGAACCGGCTCGACTTCGGTGCGGCCGATCAAATCGTAGCCCGCGTAGTGACCGACCTGGATATCGTTGATCACGTGCTGTTGCGCGCCGGGGTTTACGTACTCGACCTGGCAGTCATAGAAGCGGAGATCGTAGTCATCGGACGCGATCGGGCGGAACACGTTGTTCCACATGATCTTGGTCGCAGCGTAGGGATCGTTCGAATCGATCAGCGGGAAGGGCTGACCGGCGACGTAACCAACGACGCTGCGATGGTCCTCGCTGAGCCGGACCTGCGACGAGTACTTCTCGGTCGCATCCTTGTAGGGCGGCGGCCAGTCGATGCGCTGGGTGGGCACGACGTTCATGTGCATGCCGTGCTGCACCATGTAGAAGACGCCCGGTGACACCAGGTTCTGAACCTGGCTGGCATTCTCCGGGGTGATTGTATCGCCGGGCCGCACTTCAGCCCGGGCATCCGCGGAGATCAGGAAAGCGCCGAGGGTCAACGCTCCCGCCACCGCGAATGTCTTCGCGAATCCACGCTGAAACATCAAAAAACCGAACCTCCTGCGGGTACTACGGAGAGGTGGTGAAACACTTACTCTAAAATGATCGAACAGGTGTTAGGCAGATGAGTCAAGTGAGAATCCCTCAAAACCCGGACAAAATTTGACAGCACTATTAGTGAACGCACCCCATTCAGTGGGTGCGGCTAATGGGCGCCCTTCAATGAACTTCGACGCAATCTAATTGAGGAAAATTCAAAAACCGAGCGCGCGCGGGGATTTATTCGTAACGCAGCGCGTCGATCGGATGCAGCATCGAGGCTTTGCGCGCCGGATAGAAGCCGAAAAACACGCCGACCGCGGCGGAAAATATGAACCCGCCGGCAATCGCTGCCGGTGAAACCATCGTCGGCCATCCAGCGACGGCCGATATCACTTTCGACGAAACTATCCCGAGCAGCGCACCCGCGATTCCGCCGAGACCGCTAAGCAACACTGCCTCGACCAGGAACTGCAGCAGGATATGGATGCGCCGCGCGCCGATCGCCATCCGGATTCCGATCTCGCGCGTGCGCTCCGTCACCGACACCAGCATGATGTTCATGATTCCGATGCCGCCGACGAGCAGCGAAATCGACGCCACCGCCGCGAGCAACATCGTCATCACCTTGGTCGCGCTGGCCGCGGTCTCGGCGATCTCGCTCAGGTTACGGACGGTGAAATCGTCGTCCTGCCCCGGCTGGATGTGATGGCGCCGGTGGAGCGTTGCCTGCACCTGGTCCATCGCCGTGTCGACCAGGTCGGCGCTCTTCACCTTGAGCATTATGTTGTTGACAACACCGTTTATTTTGCCGGCGGTGCCAAACGGACTCAGCGTCTGCACACTCGAGTAGATGGAGTTAGTAGTAGGGACGGCACCGTAGGGATTCTGCACGCTCGAGGTCGCCGTCGCCTCCGGCACCGATGCGAGCGGAGCGGAAACGCCCAGCACTTTGCGCTCCGCCGTGTTGAACGGAACGATCACGACATCGTCCTGATCCTGGCCGTAGCCGGACTGGCCCTTGACCGCCAGTACGCCGATCACCCGCATCGGGAAATTCTTGACCCGCACGGTGGCGCCGACCGGGTTCTGATTTTCGCCGAACAGGTTATCGGCCACAGTCTGTCCGAGCAGACAGACGGCGGCGCCGGCCTTTTCCTCGGAGTCGGTGAAGATACGGCCGAGTGACGGCTGCCAATCGCGAATCGCAAAGTAGCTGGACGTCGTGCCCTGGATACTGGTGCTCCAGTTGTGATTGCCGGCGACAACCTGCGCCACCTGCCGATCAAGGTAGGTCGCCATCAGGACGGCATTGTCTTCGTGCGCGATCGCGTCGGCGTCGGCTGTGGTCAAAGTCGAAGTGCTGCCGAGCCCGACGCGCACGCCGTTCGAGGTGGTGGCGCCGGGCAGCACGACGAGCAGATTGGTGCCGAGGCTCGCGATCTGATCCTGCACGGAAGAGCGCGCACCGTCGCCCACCGCGACCATCGCTATCACCGCCGCGACCCCGATGAAAATGCCGAGCATGGTCAGCGCGGCGCGCAGTTTGTTGCGCGTCAACGCCCGTGCGGCAGCCACCAGAGCCATCGCGCCGAACGTTCGCGCTTCCTCGCCGACGTCTTCGTCCTCATCACTGTTGGCTGTGGCGGCTGCGGCCGCTTGAGCCTCGGCATGCTCAGCCGCTTCTTGCTTGCGGACGTCGGAAATCACCGCGCCGTCGCGGAAAGTCACGACGCGGTCGGCATATGCCGCGATATCAGGGTCGTGCGTGACGACGATAATCGTGATGCCCTGCTGACGGTTGAGGCGGCGGATGATTTCCATCACCTCGGCCGAGTTGGTCGAGTCGAGGTTTCCCGTCGGCTCATCGGCGAGCACGATCGAGGGCCGGTTGATGAGCGCGCGCGCGATCGCGACGCGCTGCTGCTGACCACCCGAGAGCTGATTGGGATGATTAAGCTCGCGGCCCTTTAGCCCCACGAGTTCCAGTAGCTCGCGTGCGCGGGTTTGGCTCTCCGGACCCCACACCGAATAGAAGAGCGGCAGCTCGACATTTTCGAGCGCGCTGGTTCGCGCGAGAAGATTGAAACTCTGGAAGACGAAGCCGATTCGGCGGCTTCGAATCGACGCGAGCTCGGTTTCGTCGAGCTGCGCGACATCCTCGCCCTCGAGGAAGTACTGTCCCTCAGTCGGGCGGTCGAGGCAGCCGAGGATATTCATCAGCGTGGACTTGCCTGAGCCCGACGCACCCATCACCGCGACAAATTCGCCGTGGTCAATCTTCAGGTTCACGCCGCGGAGCGCATGAACTTCGATCTCGCCAAGCGTGTACGTCTTGGCCAGGTTGACGATCTCGATAACGGAACTCATCGTCGAAGCGCGCTTAATGAAAATGCATGCCCCCGCCGAAGGGCGAGGAGGAGTGGCTGCCGCCCGACGACGATTTCTCAGACGGATGGCTCTCGGCCGTCACGACCAGGTCGCCTGCTTTGAGCGGACCCTGACTCTGCTCGACCCAGGTACCATCGCTGAGCCCGGTTGTAATTGACACGGGCCTGATACGCCTGCCCTTCGGCACCCAGACTGTGGTCTGCGTACCGGGAACGTCGCTCGCGGTTGCGGCATCGGGAGATTCATTGTGCCCGTGCGGGATGAAGCGCAACGCATCGATCGGAATTCGCACCACGTTCTCGGCGCGCGAGGTCACGATTGTCACGTTGGCGGTCATGCCGGGCTTCAGCAGCAGCTCGGGGTTATCGACGTTGACGACCACGTCGTAAGTCACAACGTTCTGCACGGTGATCGGCGCCTGCCGGACCTGCGCGACCCTGCCCTCGAAATCGCGGTCGGGGAACGCGTCAACCTTGAATGTCGCCTTCTGCCCAAGGGTCACGCCGCCGATATCCGATTCACTTACGTTCGAATCGACCTGCATCTTGGTCAGGTCCTTGGCGACGAGGAACAGCGTCGGCGTCTGGAAACTCGCCGCCACGGTCTGGCCGACATCGACGTTGCGCGACACGACGGTGCCATCTACGGGAGATACGATATTGGTGTAGTTGAGGTTGAGCTGAGCATTTCGCAGGTTGGCCTGCTGCTGCTGGATACTCGCCTCATCCAGCACGACCTGCGCGGCGGCCTGATCGGAGGCACTCTGCTGGCTATCGACCTGATCCTGCGAGACTACCTTCTCGTTGAGCAGGGCGCGGTCACGTTCATACGTAAGTTTCTGATAGGCGAGGTTGGCGCGGTCCTTTTTCTCCTGCGCAACAGCATTTGCGAGCGCTGCAGTAGACAGCGCGACCTGGGCGGCGTAGGGCCGCGGATCGATCTTGGCGATTATCTGACCTTGTTTTACCGGTGCGTTAAAATCAGCGTATATCGCCGTGATCGGACCGGAAACGTAGGTACCAACCTGGACGGTGACGACGGGATTCACCGTGCCGGTCGCACTCACGGCTCGCACAATCGGTCCCTCGGTGACTTCGGCGGTGACGAAACGCTGCGGCTTCGAGTTGCCGCGCATCAGGTACCATCCACCTGCGATCACCACGACGGCTACGGCGATCCACCATCGCCGTGACAGACTTTTCGATGACAATTTCATCCCGAGTGTCCAATTATCGTCCCTGCGGGCTTTCTAATCCAGCTAGATGCTTGTGGGCGCCGAGGCGCACGGGCCCTTGAACTACTAGACGAAGCGGACCGATTGATAGTTTCATGGCTGAATTCGCCGCACCTTGAGGAAAAAATGGCCGATCTCGCACCGCTTTCCGGAATCAAAGTCATTGATCTGACCCGCTATCTCGCGGGTCCATTTTGTACGCAAATCTTGGGCGACTACGGCGCAAGGGTAATCAAGATCGAGCCAGTCGAGAATCCGCGGGGCGAGCATGCCGACCCGGGCGGCCGCGACGATTACTTCTTTCTCTCGACAAATCGATCCAAGAAAAGCGTGCGGCTCTCGACGAAGCTTCCCGAAGGGCGTGCCGCGTTGCTCCGGCTTATCGACAAATCCGACGTGATCGTCGACAACTTCCGGCCCGGCGTGATGGACGCGCTCGGCTTCGGCTACGAGGCTCTCGCTGCCCGCAACCCGCGCATCATCGCCTGCAGCGTATCGGGCTTCGGCGCAAGCGGGCCGCTCCGCGATTTTCCCGGCTTTGACCAAATCGCGCAGGGGATGTCCGGCCTGATGAGCATCACGGGAACCGCCGAGAGCGGCCCGATGCGCGTTGGACTTGCGATCTGCGACCTGCTCGGCGGCATCTTCGCTGCCAACGGAATCCTGCTCGCGCTCGCTGCGCGCGAGCGCACTGGCCGCGGCCAGCGCGTCGAGACCTCGCTGCTCGAAGCTGCGGTCGGCATTCTCTCATGGTCGGCTGGCATCCTGTTCGAGACTGGCAAGACGCCCGGTCCGACCGGCAATCATCATCCGCTGTCGTCGCCGCACGGCGTGTTCGAGGCGTCGGATCGTCCGTTCAATATCGCGTGCGGCAACGAGGCGATGTGGCGAAAGTTTGCGCCCGCGATCGGCCGCCCGGATTTGAGCGATGATGAGCGGTTCAGGACGACGCGGCTTCGCGTGCGAAATAGAGCTGCGCTCACGGCGGAAATCAATCGCGCGCTCGCGATGCATCCGGCTGACCATTGGATTGAACTACTTAACCGCGAAGGCATTCCGTCGGGGCCGATTCTTACCGTCGAGGAAATCCTGGCGCACCCGCAGATCGCGGCGCGCGAGCTGCTGCTGAAACTTCCGCATCCAATCCTCGGCACGTTCATGACGACCGGGCTCGCGGTGAAGCTCGGCGATACGCCCGGCAAAATCACCCGCCCGCCGCTCGCAGGCGAGCATACCGACGAAGTGCTGACAGCCTACGGATTCGCACGCGACGAGATCGACCGGCTGCGCAGCTCAGGCGCGATCGGCTGACTTCGCGTAAATTAAAACGAGCGGTACTTTACTTGTTGGTGCGGAGCTCCTCGAAGGTTGACTCGACTTCGCCGTCAACCGGAAAGCGTCCTGTGCTTGCCTTCGAAAAGATCAGATTCTCGCCGACCAGCACATCGAACTGCCCGGACTTACCGGGCTTGATTTCAACTTGCTCGCCGAATTTCGATTTGAGTGAGGCGGCCAGACTGGCCGCGCGAGGCTGATAGCCTCAGGCCGCGCAGTAAAGAATTCGTGTAGCCATAGCTGAACAATACGCGCGCGGGTCGCATCGTTCAAATCTCGCCGGCTTAGGTTACTTGCCGTTCGGAAAATCGACGAACACTGCAGCCGCAACCACCGACGACCAGAGTCCGTCGCGATCGCCAATCGCCGACTGCGTGACGTTGCGCGTGGTGACGATTTTGTCCGACACGCGCCAGATGTCCTTGCGTTCGTCGTAGCTTGAGTTGGGATCGAAATCGACGCCGAGAATCGTCGCCAGCATCATGGCGGCCAGATCCTCGGCGTAATCGCCCGCCCTCTGATCGGTCTCGCCGAGGCTGTGATGCTCGGACAGGTAACCGTAAAACGCCGGATTCGCGGGGATCGCGACGCCGATCGAAGATGCGACGAGGCGATGCGGCTCGTTGGTCGCGTTGTCGCTCATCACGGTGAACACAACCTGGCCGGGAGAAAGATATTTGAGCCCCTCCTGCTGCGTCATCATTTTGCAGAATGGCGGGAAGATCGATTTGACACGCACGAGGTTGAACTCGGCGATACCTGCCGCACGCAGCGCCAACTCGAAAGACGTTAGCCGTTCGCGATGCTTGCCGACGCCCCTCGTCAGAAACACGCCTTTCGGAATCGGACCCATCGACTATCTACTCCGCCAGCGTTCGCGGCGATTTCGCTGCCAGCTAAAAAATTGCCGGCTGGAAGAGCCGGCCGCGCGATCGATCATTCGACAGGAGATTTGCGCGATGTTCAATACTCGGCGCCGACTTACGCTCACAGCGTATTGACTGGCTTGTATTCGCCGAAGACTTTACGCATGGCGTCGGAAATTTCGCCGGTCGTGCACCAGTTGCGCACCGCATCGACGATCGGCGGCATCAGGTTCGAGCCGTCGCGCGCCGCACGTTCGACCTCGGCGAGCGCCGCAGTCGCGGCCTCCGCGTTGCGCTCGGCGCGAACGCGCGCAACGCTCCTGCACTGCTTCTCCTCGAGCTCCGGATTCACCTTAAGGATATCTGACGGAGGCTCGCCGCCAGCGGTGAACTGGTTGACGCCCACGATGATGCGCTCGCGCGTCTCGATCTCGCGCTGGTACAGATACGCCGCGTTCTGGATTTCGCGCTGCATGTAGCCGCGCTCAATCGCCGCCACCGCGCCGCCCATCTCGTCGATCGTCGCGATGTAATCGAGCGCCTTCTTCTCCAACTCGTTGGTCAGGCTTTCGACGTAGTACGAGCCGCCGAGCGGATCGATCGTGTCGGCGACGTCGCTTTCGTGGGCGATCAACTGTTGCGTACGGAGCGCGAGCAACACGGACGATTCACTCGGCAGCGCCAGCGCTTCGTCCTTGGAATTTGTGTGCAACGACTGCGTGCCGCCCAGCACCGCGGCCAGCGCCTGCAGCGTGACGCGGATAATATTGTTGTCCACCTGCTGGGCGGTAAGCGTCGAGCCCGCCGTCTGGGAATGGAAGCGCAGCATCATCGAGCGCTCATCCTTCGCGCCGAACCGCTCCTTCATGATCTTCGCCCAGAGCCGGCGCGCCGCGCGGAACTTCGCGATTTCTTCGAAGAAGTTGTTGTGCACGTTGAAGAAGAAGGAAAGCCGGCTCGCGAATTGATCAACCTCGAGACCGGCCTTGAGCGCTGCTTCCACGTATGCGATTCCGTCGGCGAGCGTGAACGCGAGCTCCTGCGCAGCGGTCGAGCCTGCCTCGCGAATGTGGTAGCCGGAGATTGAGATCGTGTTCCAGTTGGGAACTTCCTTCGACGCGAATCCGAAAATGTCGGTGATGATCCGCATCGAACCCTGCGGCGGATAGATGTATGTTCCGCGCGCGATATACTCCTTGAGCACATCGTTCTGGATCGTGCCGTTGACCTTGTCCCACCCGACCTTGCGCCGCTCAGCGGTAACCAGGTAGAGCGCGAGCAGGATCGCGGCCGTCGCGTTGATCGTCATCGAGGTGGAGATTTTGTCGAGCGGCAGCGCGTCGAGCAGCGTTTCCATGTCGGCGAGCGAGCAGATCGAAACGCCGACGCGGCCTACTTCGCCCGACGCCAGCGGATGATCGGCGTCGCGGCCCATCTGGGTCGGCAGATCGAACGCGACCGAGAGCCCTGTCTGGCCCTGCTCGAAGAGGTAACGATAGCGGCGGTTCGATTCCTCCGCGGTGCCGAAGCCTGCGTACTGGCGCATCGTCCAGAGCCGCCCGCGATACATCGTGGGCTGCACGCCGCGCGTGAACGGATACTCGCCCGGGAAGCCGAGATTCGACACGAAATCGAAGCCGTTCAAATCCTCGGGCTCGTAGGTGCGCTTGACGTCGATTCCCGAGCTGGTGGTGAAGGACTTCTTGCGTTCGGCGCCGCGTTTCAGCGCCGGTGCGAGTTTCTTTGCTTCCCAGTTCTTGCGTGCCGCTTCGAGGTTGCGATCGTCCTGCGCCATTGATCCAACCCTACTCGATTACGATCATCAGCGCGCCCTTCTCGACCGTCTGCCCCGCCACCACCTTAACCTCGGCCACCTTGCCGGCCTTGGGCGTCTTAACTTCGTTTTCCATCTTCATCGCTTCGACGATAACCACGCCCTGCCCCTCTTTCACCTCGTCTCCCGCCTTGACCAGCACGTTGACGATTCGCCCGGGCATTTGCGCCTTGATCTGCGCTGGCCCCTTATGCTCGCGCCTTTGTCCGCCGCGAGTCAGACGCCGCGCCGAATCCACTACCGAAAGACGCGTCGAGCCGTGGCGCGAAGTGACGACGATCTCCTCGCCGTCGCGGACCACGTCGAAATCAAACGAGCGATTTTCGAGCAGCACCGAGAACGACGTCGGGCCGACGCGCCTCAGATCGGCCTCGAAACGATCCTGACCGAGGCTAATTGCGAAGGACTCGGGCGTAAGCTCCTCAAGATCGACTTCGTGCTCGGTTCCTTCGAGCGTAGCAACGTATCGCATCGTCAGCGCCTCAATTGATCGAGCCGCCCAATCATCCGCCACGACGACGGGCGCATCCCGCCAGCGGCCAACGCGGAGGCCTGCGGCAATGAAGCGGCGACGTGATTGGCGCTCTGGTTGCCGGCGATCGCAGCGAGGAATATCGCCGCGAGATGGGCCTTGTCGGCGTGGACCGCGCCGTTGCGCTCGGGATGCCATTCCTGGCTGATGAAATTGGTGTCGAAGTCGCCCTTGAGGAAGCGCGGCTGCGTCATCATCCAGCGATGAAAATCGAGGTTGGTGCGAAGTTCGCCGGTGATTACGAACTCACCGAGCGCGCGGCGCATCCGATCAATTGCCTCCGAGCGCGTCGCGCCCCAGGTCGCGAGCTTCGAGATCATCGGGTCGTAGAAGATCGGCACTTCAGCGCCGGCATAAACGCCCGCGTCGTTGCGTACGCCCGGCCCGCTCGGAAATCGAATGGTTTCGATCTTGCCGGGCGCGGGCGCGAATCCTGCCGCAGGATCCTCGGCGTAGATGCGGCACTCGATCGCCCATCCGCGCTGCACGAGGTCTTCCTGCTTAAACGGCAGCTTTGCTCCCGCAGCGATTTCGATCTGCGTGCGCACGAGGTCGATGCCTGTCACCAGCTCGGTAACCGGATGCTCGACCTGGATGCGCGTGTTCATTTCCATGAAGTAGAAGTTGCGATCGGCGTCGGCGAGGAATTCGATCGTTCCGGCGCTCATGTAGTTGACCGCTTTCGCCGCGAGCACCGCGACCTCGCCCATCTTCGCGCGCATCTCAGGCGTAATGAACGGCGACGGCGATTCCTCGATCACTTTCTGGTTGCGCCGCTGAATCGAGCACTCGCGCTCGAAGACGTGAACCGTGTTGCCGTACTTGTCGGCCATCACCTGCACTTCGATATGGCGCGGGCGTTTTAGGTATTTCTCGACGTAGAAGCGGCCGTCTCCGAACGACGACTTCGCCTCGCTCGCGACGGTGCGCACGATGGAGCCGAGATCCTGGTCGCTCTCGACCAGGCGCATGCCCTTGCCGCCACCGCCGGCGGCGGCCTTGATCATGATCGGGAACCCGATTTTGATCGCGATCTCGCGAACCTCGGCCTCGGTCTCGAGCGTCCCCGGGGACCCGGGTGTGATCGGCACTCCTGCCGCCGCCATGAGCTTGCGGGCAGCGACTTTGTCGCCCATCCGCTCGATCGCGTCGGGCGGCGGCCCGATCCAGACGAGGCCTGCATCTTCGACCGCACGCGCGAACGCCGCGCGCTCGGAGAAGAATCCGTAGCCGGGGTGAATCGCCTCGGCGCCGGTTTTCTTCGCGGCATTTAGAATTGCTTCAGTGTTGAGGTAGCTCTCTGCCGCGGGCGCCGGTCCCACGAGCACGGCCTGGTCGGCTTCGCGCACGTGCAGCGCTGCACGATCAACATCGGAGAAGACCGCGACCGATTCGATTCCAAGGTCGCGGCAGGCGCGGATCACCCGCACCGCGATTTCGCCACGGTTGGCGATCAGGATCCATTGAACATCAGTGTTTTCCGAAAGCCGGTCTAATTCTGGCCGGCCTCAAAACCGCACTCCTTATACTTAATCCGTTTCCGATTGGCGAATAAACCGCGAGCATCCAAGCATCAGAGGGGAATATTGCCATGCTTTCGCGGCGGATTCTTGTCCCGCTTGTTCTCTAGTGCCTTGAGAGCGGCAATAACCCGCGGGCGCGTATCGCGCGGCATCAGCACTTCGTCGATGTATCCAAGCTCCGCCGCCTTGAATGGATTTGCGAACTTTCTGCGGTAGTCGTCCGCGAGCGCTTGGCGCTCGGCCGCCGACGTTTCGCTGCGATAGAGAATGTTGATCGCCTGCTCGGGTCCCATCACGGCGACCTCGGCGGTCGGATACGCGAAATTGAAATCGCCGCGGATGTGCTTGGATGACATGACGTCGTAGGCGCCGCCGTAGGCTTTGCGCGTGATGACTGTCACCTTCGGCACGGTGGCCTCGCAGAACGCGTAGAGCAGCTTCGCGCCGTGGCGGATGATCCCGCTGTATTCCTGCGAGGTGCCAGGCAGGAAGCCGGGGACGTCAACAAAGGTAACGAGCGGGATATTGAACGCGTCGCAGAAGCGCACGAAGCGCGCGGCCTTCACCGACGCGTCGATATCGAGGCATCCCGCCAGGTACGCAGGTTCGTTGGCGACGATTCCGACCGAGTAGCCGCCCATCCGCGCAAACCCGATCAACATGTTGTGCGCGTACTCTTTCTGGATCTCGAGAAACTGACCGTCATCGACGACGTGACGAATCAGGTCGGCCATCTCGTAGGGCTTGTTGGGATTCTCAGGCACGAGCGAATCCAGCTCCGCGTCGCGCCGATCTGGACTGTCCTCGGTCGCGACGAAGGGCGGATCGTCGGTGTTGTTCGACGGCATGTAGGAGAGCAGCTCGCGAATCATCAGCAGGCAGCTCTCGTCGTCGTCGGCCTCGAGGTGGCATACGCCGGAGCGGCTGCTATGCGTGTCCGCGCCGCCCAGCTCCTGCATCGATACGTCCTCGTGCGTCGTTGCCTTTATTACGTCTGGGCCAGTGATGAACATGTACGACGTGTCGCGCACCATGACGATGAAGTCCGTCATCGCGGGCGAATAAACGGCGCCGCCCGCGCATGGCCCCATGATCGCGGAGATCTGCGGCACGACTCCCGAGCTCAGCGCATTGCGCAGAAAGATGTCCGCGTAGCCGGCCAGCGACACGACGCCTTCTTGGATTCGTGCGCCGCTGCCGTCATTGAGACCTATCACCGGGCATCCGGTCTTGGTGGCAAGGTCCATCACCTTGCAGACTTTCTCTGCGAACGCGCCAGAGAGGCTGCCGCCGAAGACCGTGAAATCGTGAGAGAAGATACAAACCGGACGGCCGTCAATTGTTCCGTGGCCGGTCACGACCCCGTCGCCCGCGATCTTGCGCTTGTCCATGTCGAAATCGGTGATGCGGTGGGTCTTGAACTTGTCGAGTTCCATGAACGAGCCGCGATCGAGCAGGAACTCGATTCGCTCACGGGCGGTCATGCGGCCGTTTTGCCGCTGCCGTTTGAGGCGCTCCTCGCCGCCGCCGAGCTCGGCTTCGCGCGAGAGTTGCTTGATACGTTCGAGGTTTTCCTTAAGTCCCATCGGGTGAACCGTGCTTTCGGAGAGATTTTCGCGACGATCAGGGGTGCCGCAAAGCGTGCCGGTCGGAAGATAGATACCGCATGTCCGATGCCGGTTAAAGCGCGTGAGGACAAGGGCGCAAAGCTGCCCAAGAAAATGGCGATTACGTCGAATTTAACGCTAAGCGAGAGCGAAGGAGCGAGCGAGCACGCCCGAAAGACGCCACGCGCGAGTGGCCCGGTCAAGCCTAACTGCGACCGCTAGAAAGGATTACTGACGGGCTTCGGCTACGCGCTTTGGAAGCTCCGGTGACCCATGCTGAGTCGTCGCCTCATGTCGCGAGATTCCGCGCTCCGCGAGGACACGCCTCAGCTCCAGGAGCACCGGCGAGACTTCGTGATTCCAGTCGGCGCCTTGCGAATCGTAGGCGCGTTGCTCGGCTTCGACCGCGAGGCGATCCTGGTAGAAGACCGATTGCGCAAAATACCGAATCAGCGGCCGGGCGAGCATGAGAAGGCCGGGAACCTTCGGGCGCCGTATCATCAGCAATCCGAAACTGCGGTTGCGCCGCTGCTCGTCGTCGATCGGCACGTAGGCGGCCCAGAGACGGATGGTTGGAATCGTGGAATGTGACCGATACACGACCAGGTTCTGATAGGGATAGTCGGTGCGGACGGTCATTAGCTCGTAGTCGCGGTCGGTTTGCCGCTCGCCCTTGCCGCCCATCACCAGCAGATCCGCGCCCGGATGCTGTTTGCCGCCCTCGAACTTGTATTCGGCCTCGACCCAGTCGTCGCCCGCGCGATGAGATAGCAGCACCGGCTGAATTCCGCCCATCAGCCGCCGATGGAGAAACTGATGGTTCATGTCCATCAGGTTCTCGTGCATGAAGGTGTAATGGCATCCGACTTCGCGGGAAAAGTACATCGTGCTGTATTCGGCGGACTGAAACTCCGGCAAGTTCGGCAGTGGGACATCTTCCGCCATCGCAGTCGCGCCGGCGAAGATAAAAATCAGCCCATATTGTTCGCGGCAGGGGTAACTTCGCACGCGGCGCGCTTCCGGCGGAATTTTTCCGCCCTCGGTCAGATAGGGGATTCGATCGAGCCGGCCACCCGCGCCGTAACACCATCCATGGTAGCCGCACTTCAGGCGTTCATCTTCGAGCACGCCGAGATGGAGCGGCATCTGCCGATGAGCGCATCGATCTTCGAGCGCGAAAACAGCGCCCTGGGCAGTCCGCGCGATAACGATCGGCTCGCCGGCGAACTGGGTGGCGAAAAGCTTGCCGGACTTAACGTTCACCGAGCGCGCGACCGGGTACCAGAAGTTCGGATGGATTCCGACCTGGCGCAAATCGTTGAATGTGCTTCCGTTTAGGTGCATCTCGAGCTCTTTCCAGCCTCAAAACTTCGGCAGAGGCTTGATTTCACAGGAAATTTTGTAGAACGGGCATGGTCAATGCAAATCCGGGGTTTCGCTCGTTGTGCCGCGGCCGCAAGCTGGAAGACAGGGAGCCGCTGCTACCGCACGGTCTTTGTTGGCATCGAAAGTCGGCCGACTGTCGTATCTGGAGGCGCGTATCGCTCCAGCCGCCACGGAGATTCTTGGTCATGCCTGAGATCTGGCCCAACTTTTTCCTGGTCGGCGCTGCAAAGGCGGGAACAACCTCCCTCTACGCCTATCTTTCGCAGCATCCGCAGGTGTTCTTCCCGCACATCAAGGAGCCGCATTTCTTCACGCAGGTGCGCATTACGCGAGCGCAGCGCCGGTTCGTTGAGGTGATCACGGACCGCGCCGAATATTTGCAGCTCTTCACGAGCGCTCATGGATTCAGCATCGTTGGCGATGCGAGCCCATCGTATCTCTGGCATCCCGAGGTCCCTGAGCGAATCCGGGCGCGGGTTCCTCACGCAAAAATCGCGATTATCCTGCGCGATCCTGTCGAACGTGCCCATTCCCACTATCTAATGGACTACCGTGAAGGCGTTCAGGACCTGAACTTCTACGAGGCACTCGTGCGCGACATGGATCGGCGCGAAAAAGGCTGGGGCATATCGTCTCTCTATTATGAGCTTGGACAATACGCGCAGCAGGTGAAACGCTATCTTGCGACCTTTCATCGCTCGCAAATCGGGATCTTCTTTCTTGAGGACTTTCGCCGCGACGTGACGGGCGGACTGCGGAAGTTGCTGCAATTCCTGGAACTCGACGTTGCCGCCCTCGATCGCATCGATACTTCCACGATGCACAATTCCTTCGCCGCGCCGCGCAACGAGCTGATGCGGTATCTCGCTGGCGCAAAAATTCCTCGCATCCTGGGGCAGACGATCATTCCCCGCAAAGCCGGCGTATTTATCTTCGAGAAATTCTTCTTGCGGCGAGCCTTCAAGCCGCCGATCGACCCGCGCGCCCGCAAGCTGCTTCGCGAGCTTTATGAGCCTGACGTAGCCGATCTGGAAAAAACTCTGGGCTATTCATTGCCGCAGCTACGCTGCTCGTGGCTTGATGCCTAGAGGGAAACAGCGATGAGTTACGATGCCGTCGAAACTCCGCCGTTCGAAGGGGCGCACGCTCGCCTGCGCAATGCCGCGATTAGCTTCGTGAGCTATGGATCCGCAGCTGCGATTATCTGGTGGCTTGCGCGCGGTGTTCCAATCTCGCATCTAACGAACGCGCTCGCCCGGGCGAACCTGTCACTTTTCATCCCGGCCGCAGTCGCATCGATCGCGCTCTGGATGCTGAGCGACACGCTGATGTACGCGTGGCTGTTCAGCTATTTCCACGTCCCGACGCGATTTCGCGAGATGCTGCCCGGGACGGCGATGCACGAATTTCTGCAGGTTATCAATGGAGTCGCCGCCGGCACCGCGCTGGCCTGGTTCTTGCGCGTCCGAAAACAGGTCGATTGGATAGCCGCGGGATGCACCCTCGCGTTCCTCGGTTTCATCGACATGCAGGTGATCGCATGGATGCTGCTCGTCTGCTCGCGCATCGAGCCGCAGGCTACCTTGGGGATCGCGTGGTATTACCCGGCGCTCTTCATCCTCGGTTCATGCATCTTCGTTGCTTTCTGGATGCGAGGGCAACCGCGCTCGCGAATCGCGCAATGGCTCTACGAGCGGCATTTCTTCACCGCGTTCCGGCAGGCTCGCGCCTTGCACTACGCGAGACTCAGCCTGATTCGGGTGCCGTTCTTCGCCCTGCAGGGTATCGTTCTCTGGCTGGAATTGGTCGCGTTCGGCATCCACGTTCCGTTTCTTTTTGCGATGGCCACGCTGCCGGTCGTGCTGATCGCGGGCGCGCTGCCGTTCGCACCATCAGGACTCGGTACGCGTCAGGCGGCGATCGTGGTCGGCTTCAGCCCATTCGGCTCGCGCTCAGCGCTGCTCACGATGTCGCTCGCGCATAGCTGGATCGTGATCGCGATCCGCCTGGTCCTCGGACTCGTCGTTGGCGCCACCGTTCTGAAGAGCGTTCTGGGCAGCTCTTTCGAGAGTCTTCCACCGCTCACCAGCGAAGAAAGCGCAAGCTAAAACCGAAGCGACCTAGCTGTTATCTGTCGCTCAGGATGATGGGATGGACCCTCGCCCGCTATATGCGGTCTCGCAATGGGCCAAGCATGTAACGCGACATTCGACGCGAGGACGGCCGGCGATGGAGGTTACAACGATCGGAATCGATCTGGCAAAGAGCGTGTTCGCGGTGAGCTTTGCGGATGCGCGCGGTGCCGCGGCGTTGGGTAAGCAACTGCGGCGCGGGCAAGTGCTGAACTTCCTGCGCCAGCAGCCGCCGAGCGTGGTCGGGATGGAGGCCTGCGGCGGCGCGCATCACTGAGACCCTATGGCCAGGGCAACCAGCACGAGCGCGGCGACGCCGATGCGATCTGCGAAGCAGTCACGCGCGGCACTATGGGCTTGGTCGCGCCCAGGAGCGTGGCGCCACAGGACCTGCGCGCACGCCATCGCGTCAGGGCGCGGCTGATGAAGCAGCGCAGTGCGCTTAGCAATCAGCTGTGCGCGCTTTTGAGCGAGCGCGGGGTGGTGATGCGCCAGGGCCGGCCGGCATGGTGCGGGAGTGGCCGCGGCGCTGGCCGAGGAGCGGTCTACCAGTTTCGTCGCAGACTCCAAGCTCACTTATCCGTTACCGGCTGGAAGCCGCTGAATCCCATACGATCGCCGGCCACGATTGAGTGCCGAGCGGCAAAGCCTCCATTGACCTCGAGTACGTATTGCGAGAGGCCCGGCACACCAACGGGAGCCTCCGAGAAGGGCACTGCGTTGGCCACGACACCGGTGATCCGCCCCGTTTGATCGGCAAAGATCATGTCGAGGGGAATTACCGTGTTCTTCATCCAGAACTTGAGCGGCGCGGGCTGTGGGAAGACGAAGATCATCCCTGCGTACTCATCGAGATGCTTTCGATACATCAGGCCGACTTCGCGCTTGGTCGAATCGTCGGCAATCTCGACACTCAGCGACGCCAGCTGCTTGCCGTTGGGCGAGGAAATCGTGACGCAAGGACCACGCGTGCATCCGAGAAGAAAGAAGAGCGCGTAGAGGAAGAGGAGAGAAGCACGTAGCCGGCGCATCGCGGAAATTCTAACGGGCGCCATCTGCTCTGCGCCAGCTAGAACTCGATTTTCAGTTCATTGCGAGCTCGGGCGAGATTTCCTCCAGCTCGCGGCCGGCAGTCTCAGGTACGAAGAGCAGGATTATCGGCGCGATCATCCAGAACACGGTGAGGTAGCGGACCGCGACCCAGTGCGAATGTGTGAAGCTGTAGAGCACGCCCTCGATCGCAAGGCCGAGCGCACCGCCCGTCGTTCCCGCAACCGCAAGCGCGGAGCCCGCAGTCGAGCGATACGAGGTCGGGAACAGCTCGGCGCTGAAGCTTCGCACGATCGTGCCCGATGCCGTGTCGAAGAAAAGCTCTATCGTCCACGCCGGCGCGACGCTGAAGCCATGTGCGGTGTAGATCCAGATTGTCAGCAGCGGCGCGATGAACATGAAGAGCGCGCCCATCGCGCGCCGCCCGAAGCGGTCGCTGAGGCGTCCCGCGATAATGTTGCCGAGGATTCCGAGGCCACCGCCGATAAAGAAGAGCGCGGTCACATTGCCGGGAGAGTAGCCGTGCACTTCCTGGAGGAACTTGGGAAAGAGCACGCCCGCTGTGTTGCCGCCCATCGCACCGAGAAACGAAACGCTGACGAGCGCGGTCAGGCGCCCGGGGTAGGCTCGGAGCAGCGCGACCAGCGGCTGCCATACATTCGATGGGCGCTCGCCTGACGTCTGCTCAGCCTCGAAGCGCTGGCTCTCGGGCAGCAGGCGACGAAGCGGGATGATCATCACGAGCGGCACCAGCGCGAGCGCATAGAGACCGCGCCATCCGTACGGCACGACGTTGATCATCGAGAAGACTAGAGCCGCGATCCCATAGCCGACCGACGAAATCGCGCTCAGAAGCCCGACTGACCATCCCCGGTATGGCGCGTCGACTTCCTCGATCAGTATCACAAGCGCGATTGTGGACTCTGCGCCAGCGAACGCGCGCGACAAAAGCTGGAAGATGACGAAGCTGCGCTCTTCGGGCGCGATCGCAGTGAGGCCAGTGAAAATCGTGTAACCGACAATCGTGTAGAGGAGCAGGCGGCGCCGTCCGAATACGTCAGCGAGCGGGGTGATCGCGAGCGAGAGCAGATAGCCGAGCTTGATCATCGAGAGCATGGCACCGAGATGCGCCTCCGCGATCTTGAGGCCCTTCTGGATCTGCTTGAGCGCGAGGCTTAAGAGCGCTACGTCGTACTGATCGAAAAATCCCGCCGTGATCGCGATCAGAAAGACGCGCCACTGGCGAGGTGTGAATGGCGGCGTGCTGCCGAAGAGTCCGAGATGAACCGACTTGCGCGGCTCTTCCGCGGCGATATCGGCCGGTTGGACATTTGTCTCGCGCGTGGCCACGGCGGCTCTCAACTTCTCAGCAGGAGGTTGAAACTGTTTTTACAACGCGGTCAGTTGATCGTCATCGGCAGCGACTCGATGCCGCGCAGGATGTAGGAGCCTTTGTACTTTGGCTTCAGTTCCGGGTCCTTGAATCTGAGGTTCGGAAACCTATCGAGCATCACGCCGAACGCGATCGATGCCTCGAGCCGTGCGAGTGGCGCACCGATGCAAAAGTGGATTCCTTCGCCGAACGCCACGTGCTCGTTGGGTTCGCGCGTGATGTCGAATCTCTCGGGCGCCGGGAATTTCGCCGGGTCGCGATTCGCTGCGGCCAGCACAACAAACGTGATCGCACCCGCGGGAATCTCGGCGCCGCCGACATTCGCCGCCGCCTTCGGAAAGCGCACCGTCGATTGCACCGGGCCGTCGTAGCGGAGCATCTCTTCGATCGCGCTCGCGAGCAGCGCAGGATTCGAGCGCAGCAGCGCGAGCTGGTCGGGATTTCGCATCAGCGCGAGGGTGCCGTTGCCGATAAGATTCGTGGTCGTCTCGTTGCCCGCGATTAGCAGCAGCGAAACGAAGTTCAGGAGGTCAGCCGACGACAGCACATCGCCGGTGTCGTGAGCCTGCACCAGCGCGCTCACCAGGTCAGGCCCGGGATCCTTGCGGCGCTTTTCAATCTCGCGTTCGAAGTAATCGGTCAACGCGTCGACGGTCTTTACCACCTCAGGCGGAGTCGGCGTGCCCGGCAGATTGTTGCCCGCGTCGATCAGCTTGTCCGACCATTCCTTGAACGTGGCGTTGAGCTCGACCGGCACGCCGAGCATCTCGGCGATCACGGTGACCGGCAGCACGTTGGCGAGATCCTTGACCACATCGAATTCGCCGGTGCGTTCCACGCGATCGAGAATCTCAGCAGCGATTTCGCGGATACGCGGTTCGAGTTCGCGGATTCGGCGCGGCGTGAAATCGCGCGACACGAGTCGGCGCAGCTGCGTATGCACGGGAGGATCGGTGCCAAGCAGGTTGCGCGACCCGGCGAGCCGGCCCTGGTACGCCTCGGGTGGGGGCGGCGGACCCATGTTCGAGAAGTGCTCGTGATCGTGCATCACGCGAATCACATCCGCGTACCTCGCGACGAGAGCCACCTTGATACCGAGATCCATGAGGCGCGGCGGCCCCGCCAGGAGCGCCCCGTAGTGCGGATACGGATTATCGCGGAATGCGGGGTCCCACGGATTGAAATAGATCGGAGTTTCTTCGGCCATCGGATTCGCTCCGTCGCTTAGTCGATCGCCATCGTAAGTTGCGAGAGCCCGCGCAGGAAGTACGAACCTTTGTAGGTGAGCGGCGCGGCGGGGTTCTTCAGCCGAAGCCTCGGAAAGCGCGCGAGCGTCGAGCCGATCGCGATCGCGCCCTCGAGCCGCGCGAGCGGCGCGCCGATACAGAAATGGATTCCGTCGCCGAACGCGACGTGGTCGCGTGGCTCGCGCGTGATATCGAAACGATCGGGGTTGGGGAATTGCGCGGGATCGTGGTTCGCCGCCGCCAGGATGACGAAGCATCCGGTGCCCGCCGTGATCATCGTGCCGCCAACTTCCGTGTCTAATACCGTCGTGCGCGTCGTCGATTGCACCGGACCGTCGTAGCGCAGCATCTCCTCGATCGCACGCGGCGTGAGCTCAGGATTCCGCCGCAGCAGTTCCATCTGATCGGGATTTCGCCCGAGTGCGAGCATGCCGTTGCCGATCAGATTCGTCGTCGTCTCGTTGCCGGCGAGGAGTAGCAGCACCGCGAACGCGAGCAGCTCTTCCTCGGTCATCGTCTCGCCGTCGGCGTGCGCGGCGACGAGTGCGCTGATCAAGTCGGGACCGGGGTTGTTCCGCCGATGCTCGATCGCTTCGAACAGGTACGCGCGGAGCTCGTCGCCCGCCTTGATCGTATGCTCGGGGAGAGGAGCGCCGGGAATCGTGTTGCCACCCGCTATCACCTCGTCCGACCAGTGCTTGAACTGCGCGTAGAGTTCCGAGGGCACGCCGAGCATCTCCGCGATCACCATCACCGGCAGCGCGTTGGCGAGGCCGCTCATCACTTCGAGCTCGCCCTTCTTCGCTGCGTCATCCAGCAGGCGATTCGTGATTTCACCGATACGCGGCT
>JASHQJ010000155.1 GCA_030037595.1 Candidatus Binataceae bacterium | reverse complement strand
TCCAGTTGCGCGTCATCAACCCGCGGGTGTTCGCGATGCTGGTCGTAATGTCGCTGGTTACAACTCTTGCAACCTCCCCGATCCTCTACCTGATCAGGCGCGACGAGCTGAAAACGGTGCGCGCGGAACAAGGCACCTCCCGTTTCCCATGGTTTCATAGCGGGATCTTCAGGCACGTGGAGTTGCGCGGCCGCTCGGCCTAGACCGAACTGATTCAATGGCGTCGGTCATTTCGCGTTTGGTGCGGGCTGTATTATAGAATTCAGCCGATCGCACCAAACTCCTCAGGAAGGAAAAATGGACGATACAGACTTTCTGGCAGGCCTGAAGCTCGATTTCGATCCCGACGCGTTGCGCGAGAAGTACAACCAGGAGCGCGACAAGCGCATCCGCACAGATGGCAACTCGCAGTACATCGAGGTCAGGGGCAAGTTCGAGCACTACCTGGATGATCCCTATGTGAAGCCAGGCGTCACCCGCGCTCCGCTCAACGACCAGGTGGACGTGGTCGTGATCGGCGGCGGCTTCGGCGGCTTACTCGCCGGCGCGCGCCTTAAAGAAGCCGGCATCAACGACGTTCGCATCATAGAATCGGGCGGCGATTTCGGCGGCACCTGGTACTGGAACCGCTATCCGGGAGCACAGTGCGATATCGAGAGCTACTGCTACCTGCCGCTAGTCGAAGAGCTCGGCTACATGCCGAAGGAAAAATATTCCTTCGCGCCCGAGATCTACGAGCATTCGCAGCGCATCGCGCGCCACTACAAACTCTATGACAACGCGTGCATGCAGACGCGGGTGACGGAACTCAAATGGGATCACGAGGCGGCGCGCTGGATCATTTCGACCGATCGCGGCGACGCGATGCGCGCACGGTTCGTGATCATGGCGACAGGGCCGCTCAATCGTCCGAAGTTGCCGGCCATCCCCGGCATCGAGGACTTCGAGGGCCACACCTTCCACACCAGCCGCTGGGACTATGAGTACACGGGCGGCGATCATTCGGGCGGCCTGACCAAGCTCGCGGACAAGCGCGTCGCAGTGATCGGCACGGGCGCGACCGCGATTCAATGCGTCCCATTCGTCGGCGCGCATGCCAAGCAGCTCTACGTCTTTCAGCGCACACCGTCGTCCGTCGATGTGCGCGGCAACAAGCCGACGGATCGCGAGTGGGCGAAGACTCTCAAGCCTGGATGGCAGCGCGAGCGGCGCGAGAATTTCAACAACCTCGTCATCGGCGTGCCCGTCGATGAAGACATGGTCAACGACGGCTGGACCGAGATTTTCCGCAACCTCGGTATCGCGGCCAAGAAGACGGCTCGCGCGGCGGAGATGACCAAGCGGCAAGCCGCGATGATGATGGAAATCGCCGACTTCCAGAAGATGAACGGCGTTCGTGCGCGTGTCGACGCGACCGTCACTGATCCGACGACGGCCGAGGCGCTGAAGCCGTGGTACCGCCAGTTCTGCAAGCGCCCGACTTTCAACGATGACTACCTGCCCACCTTCAACCGCCCGAATGTCAAGCTGATCGACACCAGCGCGAGCAAGGGCGTCGAGCGAATCACCAAGACGGGAATCGTCGCGAACGGCGTCGAGTACGAGGTCGATTGTATCATCTTCGCCACGGGCTTCGAGGTCGGCACGGCCTGGACGCGGCGCGCGGGCTACGAAGTTGTCGGCATCGACGGCGTGACGCTGACTGATTACTGGCGCGACGGGATGAAGACCTATCACGGCTTCTCGAGTCACGGCTTCCCGAATTGCTACCTCCTCGGGCAGTCGCAGAATGGCGCGTCGGTGAACCTCACCTCAGTGCTCGACGACCAGGCGCAGCACGTGAGCTACATCATCAAAGAAGTGATGAACCGCGGCTTACGCTACGCGCATCCGAGCCGGAAGGCCGAGGAAGAGTGGGTGGCCGAGATCAAACGCCTCGCGTTCGTCGCGGCGCGTTTCCTGTCGTCGTGCACTCCCGGCTACTACAACAATGAGGGTCACTTCGGCGAAGACGGCGCGGTCGGCTTCGGCGGCAACAGCTACGCCCCGGGTATCAACGCGTTCAACGCACTGATGGCGAAGTGGCGCGAGAAGGGCGAGCTCGAAGGCCTGGAACTCGGCTGAGCCCCGTCAGAACAAAGTAGTCGATACCTTCACTGCGCGGTTCGCGAGGAGAGAGACATGGAACGCGCGATGATTAACGGCGTCGAGCTCGCCTACGAGCTTCGCGGCGGCGGCGATCCGATGGTGATGATACACGGCG
This sequence comes from Candidatus Binataceae bacterium, assembly GCA_030037595.1. Lineage (GTDB taxonomy): Bacteria > Desulfobacterota > Binatia > Binatales > Binataceae > JASHPB01. Next base: position 4,556 of record JASHQJ010000155.1, on the reverse strand, counting down.
CGCAGGGCGACCAGTCGATGTTCTCCGGGCTGGCTGCTGCATTCGCCGGCGACTACCGCGTCGTCACCTTCGATCAGCGCGGCTCGGGACTCAGCGCCAAGCCCGACATGCCGTACAGCATCGCAATTTTCGCCGACGACACGGCGGCGTTGATGGATCATCTGTCGATGTCCTCCGCGCACATCGTCGGCGTTTCGATGGGCGGCATGATCGCGCAGGAGTTCGCGCTAAGGCATCCGCGGAAGGTTCGCTCGCTGGTCCTCGGCTGCACGACACCTGGCGGTCCGAATGCGATCCGCGCTGGGGGTGATGCATTACCTAATGCATACTCGACGAAACCGATGACCGCGGAGGAGCGCGGCAAGGCTCTTGCCGAAGCGGCGTTCAGCAAATCGTACCTCGCGAAGCATCCCGAAGTTATCAACAATATGATTGAGGCGCGCCGTGCGCGGCCGATCGATACTGTTGGCTTCGCTCATCGGATGAAGGCTGCCGGCGCGCACAATACCTACGATCGCTTGACAGAGATTCGCTGTCCCACGCTGGTGATAACCGGCAAGGACGACGCTCTCATCGCGTGGGAAAACTCCCGAATCATTGCGGAGCGAATCCCCGGCGCCGAACTGGTCCTGCTAGAACCCGCGGGACATTGCTTCTGGATGGAGCAGCCGGAAAAAACGCGCGACGCGATAGCGCGCTTCATACACAAACATTAGCTCTGCGTTCCACAGCTTCGACGGTGATGGCAATGGGACGAAAAATCATGATCGAGGCCGCGATCAACGGCAACGCGATGCGCGACCTGAATCCGCATATTCCATACTCGCCGCGCGAGATTGCCGATGACGCGATCGCTACGTCAAAGGCGGGAGCCGCGCTGATTCATTTTCATGTGCGCGAGCCTGAGAGCGGCCGTTGGGTGCAGGACGTGCCCTACTACGCCGAGGTTTATCGCCGCGTGCGCGAAGTCTCGGATGCACTCCTGTGGCCGACGTTTCCGTTCAACGGCACGGCGGCGGAGCGCTTCAATCATTTCGTCGAATTGTCCAAGGATGCAGTCACCAAGCCCGACCTCGGCGCCGCCGACATGGGCTCGGTTAATCTGGCGTCATACGACTCGCGAAACAAGAAGATTCGCGGCGAGAAGTTCGTCTACCAGAACACTTACGAGACCTGCCGCTACTTCCTGACCGCCTCGCGCGAGCTCGGACTTCGCCCGACGCTGCAAATCTTCGAGCCCGGTTTTCTTCGCGCCGCGCTGGTGTTTCTCGATCAGGGCCTGCTCACCGAGCCACTCATCCTCAAGTTCTATCTCGGCGCGGGTGACCAGTGCTTCGGGATGCCGCCGACGCTTCGGAGCCTCGAGGCCTATCTCGATATGGTCAAGGACGTTCGATGCCAATGGTTTGCGGCGACGCTCGGCGGCGACAACCTGCCTATGGTGCCGCTGATCGCGAGCCTCGGCGGACACGTGCGCGTGGGCCTCGAGGACCATCAATATGCGCGCGCAGGCCAGCTCTCAAATCCGCAAATCGTCGAGCGGGCTGCCGCCGCGATTCGCGCGCTAGGGCACGAAGTGGCATCGGCCACTGAGACTCGGGCGATGCTCGAGCTCTGAACTGATCGTCTACTCCGCGCGCGCCTCCGCTTTGATCATGTCAAACATCGCCTGCGCGGCGGGTGATAGTTCGGCAGACTTACGTGTGATCAAGACGAGGCTTCGCGAGACGACCGGATCGACGAGCCTCAGAACCTTGATTCTCGGATACGCGCCGCGCTGAATCGCGAGACTCGGCACCACAGCAGCGGAGACCCCCTCCGCAACGAGGCCTACGGCGGTCGAGCTCCGTTGCACCTCGAAATGAGACTGCAGCGTCAGGTTGGTGCGCTCCAAGGCGACATCGAGGAGGGGACGATTGCCGCTGACCTCGCCGGCAAAAATCAGCGGATATGCTCCGAGCCGCTTCCACGGCACGCTCTTCAGATTCGCGAGCGGATGATCGTCGCGGCAAATGAGCACGAATCGATCCTGCAGCAGCGGCATCGTGGTCAACTCGGGATGATGCGTGCCGCCGATGTTGATGCCAAACTCGGCCTCGCGCCTCAAGATCGCGTCAACCACTCCCGACGATGCGTGGTCGAGAATCTTGACCCGATTTTGTGGATAGAGCGCCGCATATTCCTGGATCACTCGCGGCAGGAACTGCACGCCCGCGGTCGGTACGCACGCGATAACGATATCGCCGCGATGCGCCCGGCCGCTGTGCTGAATCTCAGTTAGCGCATTCGACAAATCGAATAACAGGCGGCGCGCCTGCGGCAGGAAATCCATCCCAATGCGGGTGAGCGCAACCGACCGCGTGGTGCGCTCGACGAGCTTGACGCCCAGCATCGCCTCGAGGTTCTGCAAGCGACGCGTAAGCGCGGTCTGCGTGATGTGCAAGGCGTCGGCGGCCTTCTGAAAGCGGCCTTCCTCAGCGATGGCGAGGAATGCTTCGAGTCCAAGCGCGTCAATTTTCATGCATCAGATTCATCAATCATCGAGATAAATTCATTTTACTTGAATCGTGTTGGCTTCGACAATTCAGGCAACAGGCGAGGAGACACCAGCGATGACAATCGAATCGACCGCAGCTCTGGCAACTGCGATCTTCCAGAAAATGCGGCACAATCTCGAAGTCGTGCGGAAACGGCTCGCGCGGCCGCTCACCTTGGCCGAGAAGATTCTGCTTGGTCATCTTGACGATCCAGACCATCAGGAGCTTGCGCCTGGGAGGAGTTACGTCCGCGTGAGACCCGATCGCGTGGTGCTCCAGGATGTCCTCGGACAGAGCGCGATGCTGCAGTTCCTGCAGACACGGCACGAGCTAATCGCGGTGCCGACCACGATCCATTGCGATCATCTGATTCGTGCGCGCAACGGGGCTGAATCAGATCTCGCCGAGTCACTCGCGGAAAATCACGAGGTCTTCGATTTTCTTCGGTCCGCTGCCGCCCGTTTTGGCGCGGGTTTCTGGCAGGCCGGCGCGGGAATCATTCATCAGGTCGTGCTGGAGAACTACGCGTTCCCCGGCGAGTTGCTGATCGGCACCGATTCTCACACGCCCAACGCGGGCGGGCTCGGCGCGTGCGCGGTCGGAGTGGGAGGCGCCGACGCCGTCGAGGTGATGGCAGGGTTAGCGTGGGAGCTGCTTTATCCGAAGCGGATCGCCGTGTTCCTTACCAGCGAGATTAGCGGATGGACGGCGCCAAAGGATGTGATCCTCTTCGTGGCCGGACAACTCACCGTCTCCGGCGCGACCAACGCGATTATCGAGTACATCGGCCCCGGTGCACGCACGATCAGCGCGACCGGCAAAGCGACGATCACCAACATGGGCGCGGAGTTGGGCGCAACGACATCGATCTTTCCTGCCGACGAACGCATGAGCCGCTACCTGATCGCGACCGGGCGCGGCACGCTCGTTCCGATTATCGAGAGTAATCGCGATCTGCTCGCGCCGGATCCCGAAGCCGAAGCGCATCCCGAGAAGCACTACGATCGCGTGCTCACGATCGATCTCTCAAAGCTCGAACCGCACGTCGTTGGCCCGCATACGCCGGATCGTGCGCGGCCGATTTCGAAGTTCGCCGCCGAGATTTCCCGAGACGATTCACTCCGCGACAAAGTCTCGGCCGCACTGATCGGCAGTTGCACCAATTCTTCCTATGAAGACATGAGCCGTGCCGCTGATGTGGCAAGGCAGGCGAACGTGCACGGTCGCAAGGCGGCGGTATCGTTGATGGTCACGCCGGGATCGGAATTGATTCGCGCGACGATCGATCGCGACGGTCAACTCGATGCGTTGCAGAAGATCGGCGCAACGGTCCTCGCCAACGCCTGCGGCCCATGTATCGGGCAATGGCAGAGACCACGCGTGGATGAACCAAATTCGATCGTCACTTCTTACAATCGGAACTTTCGCGGCCGCAATGATGGGCGCGCATCTACGATGAGCTTTATCGCGAGCCCGGAAATCGTCACGGCATTCGCCCTCGCCGGGCGCCTGTCGTTCAATCCGTTAACCGATTGGCTAGTCGGCGCCGACGGTAAAGAATTCAGGCTCGCGCCGCCGAAACCCGCGCCCGAGGTTCCGCCGCACGGATTCGCGAGTGAGAGCGCCCATCTGATCGTTCCGCCTTCCAACGGCAAAACAGAAGAACCGCTGATCAATCCGGCGAGCGAACGATTGCAGCGGATCGATCCGTGGCCCGCCTGGGACGGAAATGACTTCATCGACCTGCCCATTCTGATCAAGGCAAAGGGAAAGACCACAACTGATCAGATCTCGCCCGCTGGCGCCTGGCTCAGGTATCGCGGCCATCTGGATAAATTCAGTGACAACCTCTTGACGGGCGCGGTCAACGCCTTCTCCAATGAAGTCGGCGAGACAAGAAATGTGTTGAGCGGCGATACCGGCCAGCCGATCTCGAAAATCGCGAGAGATTATCGAGCGCGTGGAATCAGATGGGTCATCGTCGGCGATTTCAATTACGGCGAAGGCAGCAGCCGCGAG
>JASHQJ010000154.1 GCA_030037595.1 Candidatus Binataceae bacterium | reverse complement strand
CGCGCCGCGGAAATCACGAGGTCATGATGCGCGGCACGTTCGCAAACATCAGGATCAAGAACCTGATGGTGCCGGGGGTCGAAGGCGGCGTCACTGTTCATCTGCCGGACGGCAAGCAGATGACGATTTTCGACGCGGCCGAGCAGTATCGGACAGAGAACGCGTCGCTGGTCGTGATTGCGGGCAAGGAATACGGCACGGGCTCGTCGCGCGATTGGGCCGCCAAGGGCACGCAGCTACTGGGAGTGAAGGCGGTTATCGCGGAGAGCTTCGAGCGGATTCATCGCAGCAATTTGATTGGGATGGGTGTGCTCGCGATCGAATTCAAGAAGGGCGAGAACCGCCAGTCGCTTGGCCTCACGGGCCGCGAGACCTTTTCGATCACGGGGATCAAGGACGGGATCAAGCCGCGCCAGACGCTCAAGGTTCGTGCCGAACTCGACGGCAAGGTGAAGGAGTTCGAGGCCATCGCGCGGGTGGACACGCCCGAGGACGTTCACTACATCCGCCACGGCGGCGTGCTACCGTATGTGCTGAGAGAACTGCTGCGCGCGTAGCGGCGTTAGGCCATCTGCGGCGCGGCGTCGAGGCCGCACGCGGCGCCGCTTTTGCGCGCCGCATAGGCGGAGAGCAGCCGCACGACCATCGGAGTAACTTCGCCGATCGCTTCGGGGCGAAAGCCCACCGTCTCCGCGCCGCGCGCGCGCATCATGCCCATCATCGATAGACGCAGCACCGCGGCGACGGCCTGGCAGTAGCGGAAACGCTCGAGATCCATCGGCGCCATCGCATGGTAGAGCGGCACGTAAAGCGAGGCGAAAGTCGCGCGGAGCGTGTTGCCGATCAGATTGTCGCGCATCCATCGCGGATGCTCGAAAGCCGACGACGAGAGAATCGCCGCGGTGGTGGCGGCGTCGAGATGTCGATCGCCGATATCAGTGCGCACCCAATCGATTACGCCGGTCAGCTTGAATCCCTTAACGACGACGTTCTGCGGATGATAGTCCATGTGCACGAGCGATTGCGGAGCGGCGCGGAACTGATTCTGCCGCGCGCGGATTCGGGCTAGTGCGGAAGTGAGGCCGGGCAGGGGACCGCTCGCAACGCGCTCGTCGATAATGCGCAGCAGGCGGTCGAGCAGCGAGGAATCGGCGCTGTCGGCGCCCGACATGGAGCTGCGGGGGATTTCGTTGAGCCCGCTCTTCGAAATGTCGAGCTTGTGTAAACGCGCCTGGGTTTGCACGAACGCGAAAAACGCGAGTGAGAACGTCTTCACGGCCTGCGCGAAACTTTTAGTCGTGAAGAGTGGACCGCCGGCGAGCCGCTCCATGATCAGAAACGGCGCGCCAATCACTTCGGGGTCGGCTTCGAATGCGTACGGGCGCGGCACCGGAAAGCGCGCCGTCGCGAGGCGATCGATCGTCTGAAACTCGCGCGATCCTTTTTGGAGCGCATCTGAGCTCTGGTAGAAGCGGAGCACCAAGGGCAATCCGGCGGGAATCGACGGATGGCGCGGCGAGCGCGACGTGATCGCAAACTCGAATACGGTAGTTTCCCAGCCGCTGGCCAGCACTCTAAGGCCGGCGATGCCGGTCTCCAGCCAGGCGGAGAGTTGCTGTTCGAATTGCTGTGGCGTGAGCATCGAAGTTCGAACCCCGCGGTGAACGAAGGTATTACACGCGGCTCGAATGAGCAATTCCACCTGACACGCGTGTCACCTTCAAAATCGTGGATGCTTGCGGCATATGCGGCCGCCGTCGGCGGGACTGGTTACAAATTTGATTTATCCATCACCTTGTGCGTCTCGCCTGTACTCAAGCTGAAAAGCCGAGTATTCGAATCGTGAGGAAGCCGTCAACAATATGGATCGAGAGCGCATCAGATTTTCGACCCTCGGGGCAATAGTAGTTCTGAGCCTTGCGATGGCGGGGCTCTGTGCGCGAAGCGCGAGCGCGGATCAGGCTCACTGCCTCGACTATAAAGAGCAGCGGCCGGTTTACTACATTAGTCCGTCGCAGGTGTCCCTGGTCCGCGTTCTGGCGCCCCCGCCGGTCCTTGGCTCAGAAGCATCGCAGAAAGATGTAAAAGGCGTCCTCAAGGCTCAAAAGAATCTGACCCCGCAAGAGATTCAGGACGCCAAAGACGACGTATGCGAGTCAGTGTTTCGATTCGCCGAGGTCATGGGGCCCGGATTTACACCCGAAAAGCTGCCGTTTGCCAACGGATTCTTCGAGCGAATCTTCTATGACGCGGATCGCGAGGTTCGAATCGCGAAAGTCTATTTCGAACGTGAGCGGCCTTTCGTCGCGGACCCTCGAGTCAAGCTAATCGTCGAGCAGTCGCCCAACTATTCGTATCCGAGCGGCCATTCGACCTTCGCTTACACGGTCGCAATCATATTGGCTGATATGGTTCCGGAGAAGGCGAGCCCGATTTATGAGCGCGCCGACAATTACGCAGCAAATCGCGCCGTGGTTGGCGCGCATTATCCGGGGGACATCCTAGCGGGCCGTATCGCGGCCGCGGTGATCGACAACGAATTCTTTCACAACGATCGCTTCGTTGCCGACTACTGGCGAGCGCGCGCCGAAGTGAGGCAGGCGCTCGGTTTGAAGTAGTGCTGAAGCTGATTGGCTCGTAGCACTCCCGGCCTAAACACCCGGCCAGCGGATCACCGGCGGCAAAAAGACATGCTGCCGTACGCCGAGCCTCACGGCGTGATGAAAAGACCGAATGCTATCGGATGCTTTCCTACCACAAGAGTCTTCGTCACCCTTTTGCGCGCAGCGTCGATCACCGCGACCTGGTTTCGGTCTGAGACGGCCGCGAAGACTTTTGTTCCGTCAGGTGTAACCGCCCCCCGTTGTGTCCGCCGATGCCGCCGACCGTCGTCGGACCAAGCGGAAAGCACGGCTCGCGGATGGCCAGCGGGCGGCAGCATTAGCAACCAACTGACTAGCGCGAGTGCAGCTGCATGGCGAATGTTCGTCACATCGGATGCTCGACTCGCGGCGCTCGTAGTTCAAGACTGGCCGGTGGGCCCAAGCTTCGCGATCTCAACCTCGACCCGACTCCCGCGGCTCTCGTACTCGCGCGTTGCGAGTAGTTGGCGCGGTGCCGCCCGCGCCGCAGCTCGCCAGCGGGACGGTGATTGCCCGCAAGCTGGACGCGTCCCGGGCGATTCATTCGGTAGATGGAGCTCTCAGATCGATACGCCGAGGTCGTTCTTGAGCGCGCCGCAGGCTGGAAGTCAAAGATTGCCGACGGGACCCAGGGAGCGTAGTGAGGCTTTCTCACTACCCCAGATAAAACGTTTAGAATGGGGTGGGGGTGTGGGGAGGGATAAGCCCCGTAGTGGCGGGGCCGAACTCGAACGCGCCGGTATCACGAGAGCCTGGATTATTCGGCCCGGGACGAGGCGCATTCCGCTGGTCGATCGTTAGTTTCTTGTTTGACAGATCCACGCAGTCGCCAATCGATATGGCACCGATCGCGTCGCTACCTGTCACCAGGGCGATGGTGGGTGTCGGGCCGCCATTATCCTGTAGGAGTAACAGGCTCAAACCGAGCTCATTGGCGATATTCCCGGGGCAAGCTGGCTCGCTCGAGCCTTTCAGATTGTTGGAATCGTCTTTCACATTGGTGCAGGCGACTGAAAACAACAGGCTGCTGCTCAGACCGAACATGGAGGGTAGCCCGCTGAGAGCGGAGTACTCGAACGTGGAAAATGTGACGTTCGCGCTGCTCGCGACGGCATTAATTCCTTCGAGCGCCTGAGAAGCGCCCAGAAAGGTGCTGTTGATGACACCCAGGGTGCTAGACTTCTCAAGGTAGATTCCGCCGCTGTTGTGCGAAAAGGTATCGCCCGACAAGTTCACTGTCGACCCACTAGCGAAGATCGATGCACCTTAGCGAGCAGTCGCGTTCTGGCGAAAATAGGTGTGCGTGATCGAGGCGGCGGCCTTCGGCCCGATGTCGGAGAACCAGATTGCACCGCCGTCGCCGGGCGTTGAATTGTCCAGGAACTGCATGCTGTCGATGGTCAGTTGATCGCCAAGGGCGAAGATTGCGCCGCCGCCCTCAGATTTGTTCGATGCGATGCTGACGCTCGCCAGTGTCTGGTTGGGATCGCGTTGCATAGTGACGATCCCGCCGTCGCTGAAGATCGCGCCGCCCGTGAAGGAGCTGTTGTCATTGATCATGAAATTGCTTGACAGGATGTTCAGTGTCGCTCCGTGTTCGACATCGATGGCGCCACGCCGATATGAGCTGTTGTTGCTGTTGAAGCTGCCGCCCCTGATCGTGACGCTGCCGCTTTCATCGTAAATCGCGCGGTCTTTGTCACTCGCGGTGCTGTCATTAAAGTTCGCGGTTACTGTCGTAACAGTGCCGCCATTTCGGTTATTCAGAACGCCACCCAGCGTCGTCCTGTTTCCGACTCCGTGATGGTTGGTAAAAAGGCAGGGTCCGGAGCTACCATTGGGTTCGATCGTCAAAGTATCGCCGGCATTGTCGATAACGCTTCTGGGTTCCGCGCCATTGACCTCAATGCCAACCCCTTCGAGTATCAGCGTCGCGCCGGAGTTCACGGTCATGTACGCGGAGTTAATCACGCGATTACAGACGTTAGTTTGTCCGGGCTTGATCGTGACGCTGCCGTTCGCGATGGCGTCAATGCCTTGAAACGGAGACCCGCTAACATAAGTTGTATTATCGTTACTAAACTGATCAGCTCTATAGTGTCACTGCCATCGCCGGCCGCGCAGTTAGAAAGGAACGGCGACGTCTTTTCATTATGCGCGACAATTGCCTGACGAAGGTCGCAACCACCTGGGATCGGTATGTCCGTAGCGTTATCCACCTTGATGACTGCGGCGTTGGCCGACCTGGGGTGGGCGAGGGCAAACATCAGCAATAGCCCGAGAGAGACCGTCAGTCGCGAAAGCCTGAACGTTGACTCCGGTTTCGTGGCCCGGCTTATTTCCCCTCACTACCTCCTCACGTTTGACGGAAATAGTAACTGCCTGACAATTAGCGTCGACGGCAACAAAATGGAGTTTTTATATGCAAGAAAAAAAGGGCCCTACCTGGTTTTCACTGAACAGACCTCCGCTATAGGGGGAGCGTTACGTCCGCAACAACAGCCTATGGCCGCATGACGGCGCCGAGGGCCGGCAGTCGGGAGCGAGGGTTCCGTCAGTCAGTGGTACCGGCGGTCGAAGACTAACGGTCGTGTACTAACGTCACGCTCTATTGGGCTGCGGAATGATCCTCGTGATGGAAGAGATGATTGAGGTGATTGAAGAGGCGCGGCTGCCCGTCTGACGACGCGCTCGGCTCGGCGCCTGGGCTCACGTTCGGAATCGGGGCGACCCGCATCGATTCGTTGGGCATCGTCTGCGAGCCTTTCTGGTAATGCTGCTGCACGATCGAGGTCAGCAGGGGTCCGCGCGTGTCGCTGATATCGATCGCGACTTCGACCGAGAGGCCGAGGCGAAGCGGCTTGTCCTCGGGAATGCCGCCGTCGATAACGATCTTGACCGGCACGCGCTGCACGACCTTGACCCAGTTGCCGGTCGCATTCTCGGGCGGCAGCAACGAAAACGCCGCGCCGGTACCCATGCTGATGGAATCGACGTGGCCGTTGTAAGTGTAGCCAGGATAGATATCGGCCTCGACCGTCGCGTGCTGGCCGACGCGAACATCGGTGAGCTGAGTCTCCTTGAAATTGGCGGTGATGTAGAGCTTGCCGAGCGGCACGATCGCGAGGAGAGGCTCGCCGACCTGGATGCGATTACCGACGTGCGCCGACTTGTGGGTAACGATCCCGGTAAACGGCGCGGTGATCTTGGTATAGCTCTGGTCGAGCTCGGCAGCTTTCAGAGCCGCCTCGGCCTGCTGAACGACGGGGCGATTGTAGCGCGCGTGATCTTCCGAAGGTCCACCCAGCGCCGCTTCGGCCTGCGTTAGTTGATGCTCGGCAAGAGCCTGGTCGGCGGCCGCGATACGGAGACCAGTGGTGGCCTGATCGTAATACTCGCTCGAAACCACGCCCTGATTCTTCAACTGGACCGCGCGATCGTAGTCGATTTTGGCCTGACGATATTGCGACTGAGCGAGCTCAACTCCGGAGTGAGCGGCCTGCACTTCCGCGACGAGTTCGTCCACCGATTGGCGCGCGCGATCGAGCTGCGCCGTGGCCTGCTGCACGCGCACGTCAAAATCGCGCGAGTCGAGGGTCAGCAAGAGCTGCCCCTCTTTCACCATCCAGTTGTCCTCGACGTAAACGTCGGTCACGGTGCCGGCGACGCGCGACGAAACCAGAGCCACGGTGCCATCGACGTAGGCGTCATCGGTGCTGACGTGGCTCTCGAAGTATTCGTAATAGTGATAGCCGGGGATGATAGCGCCGATCAGTGCGATCACAACGATCGCGGTCACTACCCGGCGCACAAGGTAGGAATTCATAGGGAACTGGACGATCTGGAGATCGGGGAAAAACTTCGCGCTACTGCATTCACGGGACTAGAACGCAAAGTATGAACGAACTGGGCAGGCTGTCAATCTGGTAACGTTCGAGTCCTCGATTTTGTTGAATGATCGGTTTGCCGACTGAACTAATTCGCCGAATTCGTACAACGAATGAGCATTGCGCGGGATCCTGAAAGTCTATTCCTGCAGGACGATCGACGGGCCGCCGACTCCATTAGCGACTTCCTGACCGTTCACTGTCATGTTGGCAACGATCGCCCCCAAGTTGTCAACCTGGAAGAATTGCGCGGTGACCTTGCTGGTTGGACTGTCGAACAGATAGACCGCCGGCAAAAAATCTTCGGTGGTGAACGCGATATTGTTGGATTCGATCAGGCCGTCCACATGTTCGCCGAGCGGACCGGTGACGTTGATCTCCAGATCCGGGTTAGCCGCCGGGGCGATAGCGAAGACGGTTCCGCCGGTCTGGGCCGACGCGGTGCCGAACGGCGCCGTCGTCGAACCGAGATCGACCACGCTCGTGCCGTTGATGATCTCGATACTCATCAACGAATTGTCGCCTTCAAGTTTTGTCACTGCGATCCGCGAGGGAGTTTGAACGTTGACGATCGCAATGCTCAGCGGGGCCGCGCCCTCCACGACCCATGATGATCGGGCATCCGAAACCAGCGCCGTAAAAGGCGCGCCGGGATTGCCCAGCACTTTGTAGCTCGTCTCCGGCGTGACAGGCGGTGTATTGCCGACCGAGCCGGAGAAACCGCCGAGGCTGTTGTTGCAGGCGGCATTGCCGAGCGCGATCGCCGCGGAAATCATCAGCAGAGCAAGATAGTTCTTGAACTTCATCGTATCCCTTTAGGGGCCCTCAAGCGGGGCCGGAATTATACCCACGCAGTTGCCCGGGCAGGTCCCCATCGTGTTGGTGCAGGTGGTTGGACAGTTGGTCGCAGTTGGTGCGGGTGCCGGCACCGTCTCGGGAGTTGGCGTCCCAATCGGCTGCGGACTTGGAGTGACGATCGGTGTCATGCTCGGCGGCGGATTGGTAACTGCAAACGCCTGCAGATCGTAGGTATCGGGCGGAACGCAGAAAGAGTAGGTCGGACCGGTATTGCCGCCGAGGTCGAGTGTCGGGCCGACTCCAGCGGTGAACAACTGCACGCCGTCTTTGGACAGCACGGCGGAGGTTCCGCTGGTGGGTGCGACGAACGTTCCCGCGATACTGCCATGCCCCACGCAATCCATCGCCTGCGTAAACGGCTCAGTAGCGGGCGTGATGGGTGTGCAACTCGGTGTCCCGTCAAAACCTGGAACACCCTGCTGCACGATAATCGTGTGCCCGGTGTACGGATCGGCAGCGCCGTTGAAGGTATCGTTCGCCTCGGCGTAAAGATCGAGGGTAGCCGGGCCCGAAGGAACGTGCAGCGTGAACGGCTGAGTTGACGTCGGATTGGTGAAGACAATCGGCGACGGCAGCATCGCCACGAGGTTGTTGGTGCCGCTGTCCTCGGCGAACACTTCGATCGAGACCGGTTGACCGGGAGGCGGTGCGCCGGTGAGTGACACCTGGCCCGCGATTTGGCCGGAAGTGAGCGAGAAGTTGCAGGGTTCAGCACTGCCCTTCGTCCCGCAGTTGCCGCCGACATTGTTGACCAGCCCCGTGGGAATTCCGGTCTTGAACAGGGTGTCGTAGCCGGTCGCGGAAATCTCGATTGTATAGGGAGTTTCGATTCCCTTCGGCGGAACCGGAATATTCTGGAACGGAATGACGCCGCCCTTGGTCGTCGCCGGCAACGGGTAGTCGCCCACACTATCGGTTGAAGTACTCAACACGCTGATGCACTGCGCCGGAGTGACGGTGCAATCGACACCCGACGAGTTCGTCGGTGGTATCAGTATCTGGACGGTTGCGCCCGAGATCCCCGTGCCGGTGCACGCATCGGAAATCGTGCCCGTGATGGCGCCCGTGGTCTGCCCGCTGGCGACGTCAAGCGTTGGAGTATAGGTCGTGTTGGGGAACACGGCGGCAAGCCGCAACGCGCCGAACGCAACTGCTCCGCCCGATATAGTAACGTCATACAGCGTGCCGATATCGGCCGCGGCCGGCAGTCCCAGCACGAATTGCCCATGGGTCACGGTAAGGTTGGCGACCACGGTGTTCGTCCCGGCGATTTCCGCCGTCGCGCTGAGATGGTTGCCTTTTTTGCCTTTGCCGGTGCTGCTCGAGACTGCGTTGGTCGTGCCGCTTACGATCGCTTCAATCGGCGTGGGCGAGACGAGCGTCGGCGTCACGGTCACTGTGTAAGCGCCGCCGGTCACAGTCGGCGTGCCGACAACCGTCAGCGCCAGGTTGATCGCGATGTTGGCGTGCGCGGTGGAATTAACCATGAGCGGCGGATTGAGCGGCAAAATCAGAGGCGGCGGCGAACTCTGGAACTGGATCGGATACGACGCGCATCCCTCGGTCGGACCGCTCGTGCAGATCGGCACAATAGTTCCGGGTGCGCCGGTATCGAACTGAAGCTGCAAGGTCTTGTAATTGCCGTCCTGAACAATGGTCGTGTTGTACACGACCGGAGCGGTGGCCACGTTGTTCAAGTCGATCTGGAACGCGCCTGCAGGACTACCCGTCGGCAGCGGACTTGGCACGCCGACCGGGCGCCATTTCTTGTTTGAAGGGATCGCGTTCTCCTTGGGATTCAGAAGAACGTTGGTGATGTTGAGGAAGACGTTGCGAAAGCGCTGCGGCTGGACACCATTGGCGAACGAGATCGAACCGGTAAGCACGATCTCGATATCGTCGTCAGGGACCGCGCTCGGGATGCTGGTGCCGCCGTTACTGCCGCAATTCGCGGCCACGATAGCGAGCACGCCGAGGAGCAGAATCACAGCAGCTGTCTTGGTTGAATTCATCGGCAATTAAGCTTTCACGCGACTAGAGCGGGTTCGCTACCACGCCATTACAAACGCCCGGGCATCCGCCATTGCTCGAGCAAGTCGTTGGACATGGCGTGGAGGTTGCCAAAGGCATCGGAATCGTCGTTATCGTTGGCGTGCCGACCGGAGCAGGCGTCGGCGTCTCGGAGGGAACTGTGCCCGCGGGCGGATTGGTCACTTCCAAGCGCTGCACCGAATAGGTGTCGCCGGGAGCGCAAAACGCAAAGGTCGGGTTGGCAGGATTGATGCCCAGCGGCAGGACCGGCCCGACCGGGGAACTCATTATCTGAACGCCGTCCTTCATCAGCACCGCCGCGGTGTTCGCGTCCGGGTTCACGAACGTGCCGGCGAGGCTGCCGTGACCGGTGCAATCCATCGACTGTTCGAATAGTCCGCTGGCCGAAACCGCCGTGCACGAGGGAGTGCCGGAGAACCCGGCAATATCGGGCTGCACCAGGATCGTGTGGCCGGTGTAGGGATCGGTAATGTTGGTGTAAAGATCGATTGCCGTCGCGTAGAAATCGAAGGCCGCGGGGCCCGATGGAACGGTTATGGTAAACGGCAGACTGTCGGTCTGATTACGGAAGATCAGCGGTCGAGGGAGCGCCGCGACGACGTTGTTCGTACCGGACTCCTCGGCGAAAACCTGGACTAGCACGGTCTGTCCATTCGGAGGTGACGCGGTCAAGTTGAGGGTCCCCGAAATCTGGCCCGAGGTGAGCGCGAAGTCACACGCGCCGGTTTTGGTGGCGCAGGTGCCGCCGTTCAGCACCGTCTTCGTGACCGGAGGCACTGTAGGCGCACCGGTCGTAAACATCGTGTCGTAGCCCGGCGCCGAGATCTCCAGCACATAGGTCGTGCCGGAAGGGGGCAGCGGGATATTGTTGAACGGCGCCGGTACTTTGACCTGTCCGGTCAGCGGAAAATGTCCGAGGTTGTCAGTCGACGCGGTCGCGACGCTGACACATTGGCCCGCGGTTGCGGCGCTCGCGCAGTTGACGCCCGAGCCTTGCGGCGGGATCAGGATTTGCACCGTTGCGCCGGCAATCGGGTTCCCGGTGCAGGCGTCGGTGATGTTACCCGAGATCGTGCCCAGCGGTTGGCCCGTGTTGATAATGAAGGTGGGGATGGTGTTCGTGCCGGGGAACAATGGCGGCAGGCGCTCAGCGGAATAGCTCGTCCCTCCACCCGAAGTGTACAAATCGTAGAGCGATCCGATGTTGGTCGCGGCCGGAAGCTGGATCTGGAAATTGCCATTGATTACCGGCGAGCTCGACACCTGGATATTGGTGCCGGCTTGCTCTGCCGTTACCGAGAGCGTTCGCACCCGTCGAACGTTCGGGGTGATTCCCGATGTGCCAGAGATATTGCCGCTGATGAGGGCCATCGATTGCTGCACCGGCGCCGGACTAATGACAACATTCACGGTGTAGGTTCCACCCGGTGTGCTCGGCGCGCTGATCAATGTCGCACTGAGGTTGATCAGCAGCGTGCTCATCGTGAAGTGGCCGACCGAGACGCTGGGCGAGAGGGGCGAGATGAGACCAGTGGTGTTCTGTAGCGTGATTGGGTATGGGGCGCAGCCTTCAAGACCGCCGGCGCCCGCGGGCGGGCAGAGCGGTACTATTTCGCCCGGATGTTTCGTATCAACAATGACTTCGACGAGCTTGTAGGTGTCGCGCTTGACGGCGTTGGCATTCAACAGCACCGGAAGGTTCTGAAGGTTGTTGAGATCAATCTGGAGGTCGGCGGGCTTGCCCGCGCCCTGTGCCATGACGCCCGTCGGCACCACGATCGGTTGCCATCCGCCTCCGGTTCCTGAGGCGTTGGGATTGGCGTTGACGCGCACTTCTTGCACGTTGAGATAGACGTTCTTGAAGCGCTGCGGGGTGCCCGCGCTGGCCGCAATCGTCCCGGTGAAGCCGATCTGGAGCAGACCCTTAGGCTTGGCCCACGCGTTTGAGAGCGGCCCGGTGGCGAATATGGACGCGAAGACAGTCGTTATTATAATCAGGGCAGTCGACGCGCTGAGCGCCCTGAGCGATGCACCGAGACGCCTTTTGATCACTACAAATTCCAGAATGCGGAGTTTTGGTTTAGCGTTTGGGATAACCTAACAGGGATGAGAAGGCAAGAAACTCTCTTCCAGTGGACGGCGTATCTTGACTAAGCAGGGTCGTGATCCGGAGAATCATTGAGGATACATGAAAGCGGCTTTTCAAGGCGCCCACAAGATTGTCTTCGCCATCCTGATTTTTGCCGCGTTGGCGTTTGCGGCCCGTCCGGCGCATGCCGATCTCAAAGTCACGGTCGGTAATCCCGGTCTCGAACATTTCGACTCCGACGGCGGCGTGCAGCTCGATTTCGGCCTGACCGATCCAAACGGCAACCCGGTCGGCAACCTCCGACCCGATAACGTCAAAGTTTACGAAGATGGTAAGCTCGCGAAGATTGTTGACTTCCGCGGCGTCGGTCAGGGCCGTCCGGTCGATGTAGTCTTCGTGCTCGACGTCACCGAGTCGATGCAGCCGTATATCGACGCGGTGAAGCAGAACGTGATCGCGTTCGCGCAGGACCTCGCGTCCAATAATCGCGACTATCGGCTCGGACTCGTGACCTTCGAGGATTACGTCGTGTCGGCGTATCCCGACTGCAATTGTGCCTACCGCAATACGATGACCTCGGACACCAAACAGTTCATCGACTGGGTCGGAAGCCTGCACGCCGGCGGCGGCGGCGATATCCCCGAGGACCAGCTCGACGCATTGAACTATGCGGCCAGTCTTCCGTTTCGGCCTGAAGCCGAGGGCATCATAATCATCGTGACGGACGCGCCGCCGCATCATAAGGGCGACGGTTCGGCTTTCACCCAGCACGATCAGGCGTACTGGGATCATCACAAGGACAAGAACGCCGACGTAACCAACTTGACCGGCGACGATGTCGCGGCGACGCTCAAGAAGAACGGCTTGACCCTCTATGCGGTCGTGCCGCCGCCGTTCATCGCGCCTGAGTATCAGCAGATCGTCGATGCAACCCACGGCCGATCGTACAACATCATCACCGAGGAAGGCCGCTTCCCCGAGCTAGTGCGTGAAATCGGCCATTCGATTGCGACCGAATATTCACTGACCTATCAAACGCCGCGGCCGATCGAGGACGGCACCAACCGCGATGTCGAACTGAAGATCGACTACAACGGTGAAAATGGCGACGCCAGTACTTCTTATCGGGTACGTGGTGTAGGAGGCGCCGCGATCAACGTTCCGGAGGGAGGCGCCGGCGGCGAGGAGAATGCCGCGGGCACGGGACTAAGCCAGCTCTCATTCAATTGGTGGAACGGCGCGGTTCCGCTATTCGCCTTGCTCTTATTGTTCGCTCTCTCGCAGGCTCGATTCGGCGTCTCGAAGGAGGAGTTGCAGGCAATCGTTGAGGCCCAGGCGAAGGCTCCGCCTCCGTCCGCGATGATGCAGCAGGCGGTCCGCACCGTGCGCTCCGCTGCGGCGCAGGCGACACAAGCGCGTCCTGCCGCGCCCCAGGCACCAGTGACGGCGCCGCGCGGTGCGGGTATGACGCAGGGTGCGCGCCTCGTCACCGTTGATCCCGTCGGCCCGCTGCCGTCGGAGTATGCTCTCCTCAAAGATGAAGTCACTCTTGGCCGTGGCGAGGACAACGACGTCGTTATCCCGCATGCGAGCGTGTCGCGCGCGCATGCGCGCCTGATGCGCCGCAACGGCGGCTTCGAACTGATGGATCTCGGCTCGACCAATGGCAGCTACGTCGATGAGCGCAAGGTCCAGGGTTCCGTGTTCGTGAGCCCCGGTAGCCAGGTTCGCTTCGGCGATATCCGCTTCCTGCTGCAGGTTTAGGTTCTTCGGGAAAAGAGCAAGTTCCCACGACGCCGAGGTTGGCCGGCAGCCTCTATTCCCGCCCTGTCGCGATCTTCCGCGAGGTCTCGCGGACGGCGATGGCGGGAAGCGAGGCGCGGTATCTACCTACATAGTCGGCCACCGCGTGTGCATGATGCTGCACCATGCTGCGAAGAAGCCACGAGACGGCTTTGGTAATGAGGATCTCGCGTTCAGATTTCACCGCATCGACCATTGCGAAAGCGAGCGACGAAAGCCGCTCGTCATCGCAGTCATGTGTCGGTTTGGTGAGGAACACCAAGGCGGCGCGGCGCTTGTTGATGTTCTCGTCCCGCACGAGTCTGCGGATAAACTGCTTCCACTCACGCCACGCGGCCAGGATCTCGTCGCAGGTGAAGGTGCTCTGGCAGAGCGCATCGATCTCGGCCCATCCAACGAGACCGTCGAGCCAAACGTCGAGTTGTTCCAGACCAACGTCCTTGCGGCCAGCCCGATGATTCGCGAGCAGGATGCTTGCGAGAACCTTCTCCTCGTACGAATTTCCGCGATAAAGACTGTCAAGCACCGCTACAAATTCGGCGCTGGCGATGGCTTTGTTTTGTTTCAGCCATTCCTTTGCGAGTGTCCGAAGAGTCGGAATTGAAACCTTCCAGTAGTGATGTCCGCTGCTCAGGTAGCTGTCGTTTGCCTGACAGTGAGCGCGGCGTCGCGGGTGCTTCTTGAGAGCCGCCAACAGGACTCTATGATGCTTCTGCCTCAGTGGCCCGCGCGCTCCAGCGCTTCCGGCGTGAAGAACGCGTTGTCCACCGTGCCCATGTCGATATACCAGCACTCCCGATCGGGCGAGGTTGCCCCAGGCATGTACACGACCGAGCTGTAGTTGCTCTGCACGTCGTAGTCGACGAGACCGAGCTGGAACTCCCGTTTGTACGGATAGATCGCTACTCGCGCGTCGGGCACCGGCCGATCGCGGTAGGTGTCATAGGTCGCGATCGTCTTCCAGAGCTTGCCTTGGCGGTCATACTGGTCCGACCCGGTGATAAACCAGCCTTCGGAATCGAGGTAGAGGATCCGCTTCGGAATCGAGAGATCGTTGCCCGGCTTCACGTCCGCTTCGACGACGTACAGATGCCGCATCTCCCAGTTTTCGGGGCAAATCGTCTTGCCGCCGTCCGTCGGGCAGGCCTGCTCTGGCGAGTAGGTCGCATGAACGCATGCCAGCATCTCCTTTTCTCCGAGGTACTTGTAGGTGAAGTCCTCGATCTTGGCGGAGAACCCGAAGTACGAATCAGGGTCGAGCGTGTTGACGTAAGCTGACCCGCCGGAGCTGCTCGGACCGCCACCATACCCGGCGCCAGACCCACCACCGAAACCAGGCAACGCACCGATCGCGTCCGAGAGGATTTCAGCCGATTGACGCCTGAGCCGCCGCGACAACGGATTGAACACCCACACGTTGTCTTCGAGCTTGGGGTCGATATGCCGCATCCGGACCATGCCGTAGCCGCGCAGCGACGACGGCTCGAGAAACGGATAGAAGGCGAAGCGGTAGCGGAGACCGCTAGCGGTGGCGTCGGGATCGGTCGGGATGGGCGGTACCTCGATACGCCCGACGTTGTTGTAGAAGGCGAAGTGGCCGACGGTGAAGTAGCTCAGCGGGCTGCCGGTCGCGTCCGCGCCGAAGCTCGCCACCTCGGGGTAGCGCATGTCGATATCGTCGCTGTAGAGCGGGCGGAAGCTGAAGTTCCACATGATCTTGGTCGCGACGTTGGGGTCGTTGGGATCGAGCAGCGGAAACGGTTGTCCGGCGACGTAGTGCTGCAGGCTGCCGTCGGGCGCCAGTTGAACCTGTGCCGAGTATTTCTCGGTCGCGGTCTTGAATGGCGGCGGCCACTCAATTTTCTCGGTCGGCACGATTTTGAGCTCCATGCCCTTCTGCACGAGGATGAAGTTGCCGGGGCTCAGCAGGTTCTGCACCTTGTCGGCGTTGGCCTTGGTAATATCGTCGCCCGGTTTCACCTGGGCCATCGCGCGCGGCGCGACCGGCAGCAGCGCGATGGCCGCGGCTGCTGCAAGCACCATCAAAATGGACCGCATAGAGATCCTCCAAAGTTGCGGCCGGCCCAATGCCGGCGGGCTGCGCCTTTGTCTAGCATATACAGACAAATTCCGAAAGGGCGCCGGGCGATATCTTACACGCGTTAGGCGACCGGATAAACTGTTGGTTGTCGCCGCGGCGGCGCGCCCCTATGATTGCCGGTGGAGTGCCTTTTAGCTGGAAGTAATCCGATGAATATGAAAACCGTCTCGAGCTCCTCCGCTTACATCGTGGCTGCCGCAATTGTTG
>JASHQJ010000153.1 GCA_030037595.1 Candidatus Binataceae bacterium | reverse complement strand
GAAGCCTGGTGGACGATAAACTGGACCTCGGGCAAGAAGGCAGTTCAATACGCCATGTCGGCACTGGCACGTTCCGGCGTAGCGGTGGGCGTTGAGATGGTGGACGAGGTCAGCATGCTTTGGGGTAGAACGCCCAGACCGCCAGGAAAGATTGGATCGAAAAACGGCTTGACGGAGGTCAGTTGTTCCGGTCTGCTCTGTAAGGCCTCGTGGCCGGGTAACCCGGTGAATAATGATCGGTTTCCGTCCGGAGCGATGTTCGCCCTCGCTGGCTCCAAGTTCACGGGTCTAAATACCCCGGCTGGTGCAATGTTCCATGCAGTCAATATTACTAGCAGCGGTTTTGAGTTTGTGCCAGCGCAGCCGGTTAATGGCGTCTCCACGCCAGGCACGGATCCTGGTATGGAGTTTCTTTGGTGGGCGGGCAACATAGGCGGCTGCCCCACAGAACCATGCGATCCACCAGTGCCGAATGATGCGCTCATACGGATCAATGATTGGCTTCATGTATCGGTGCCGGCGGTTCCGGTGACTTGGCCCCCATTAGGGTCAAGCTCCCTCGAGGTGGAAGGTAATTGGATTGGCCGAGATGGCATAAGTGACTACGCGTCTCATTACTGGAGTTCCTCCGCGTTACGACATATCTATAAATGGTCACCCGGGATTCAGGAGCTCACATCGTCGATGAGTGGAGCCTTCTACTCACGCCAGAGTCTAGTCTTCACTAGCCGCCCCCAACTAATGTTGGTAAGCGCGGCCGGACCAATGTACATCAAGCGCAAGACGAAGTCCGCTTACTACATGCCCGGTCGCGATGAGCTCGTGCAGCCCGGCGTATCTGGGGAAGCAGTCACAGCCCAGATGATGACCGCGGCAGCCCTCGGGACGTCGGGAATTCGAATCTTTGCCTTCGATAGTGCCGCAAACCGTGCAGCGCGCTTGGCCGCTCGGCAGGGATCTCTTGTGGTAACCGGTTTTGGTCCTGGAAGTGGCGACTCCAGGGTTCAGGAGAACTGGGAAGCCACTTCGGTTGCGTGCAGATTAATTACGAAGATCTTAGCGCCTTACCTCCTGGGCATTGAGCTGAATTCTCCAGCTTACGGACCAAACTTCATCACTGCCGCGAGGCAAGGGCTTTACGGAAGGTTATTGCTTATAGTAAACGGCAACGATTGGTATAGATCGCTACGAGTGGATCTAAGGCCCTATGTATATGGCAGAGATATAACGAGATATCTGGTGGTATCAAATCGGATGACGCATACTTCAGCAATTAAGCACGATGAGGATTCGATCACGCTCGAACCGGGTCAGACCGCGATATACCTATTTTCACCTGATAACTAGGTAAAGAACTTGGATCCTTCTACTACATGCAACCAGTCCCGACACTAGCGACGTTAGAGGTGGAACCGATAGTCATTAGCGGCACCTCGGTTTTGCAGACGAACCAAACCTGACTCGCAAGCCAGCTACTTGCAAGGCTGATAGGGGAGAATCTTAGCCGATCGAGCTCAAAGGATTTCGTGAGCCGCTTGGCTAACGCACACCAGTTGAAACCCTTGTGAGCGTGCAACGCACGCTCATTCCCGAAGTAAGTGGTTCTATCGAACTGAGTCCCTTTGGTTGCAAAGAGCATTCGGAGTCACTCGCGAGGCGAATAGTGTTCCATATACACGTAATCGCCGATATTTCGACGGCATGCATTAGATCTGATTAGTTGTTTTGCCAAAAGCGAAGGCCCAATTTCGACTGGAACTGAGATTACGAGAACGCCTGAAGGTGCAAGCAGCTGGTCCAAGCTACAAAACACCATATTTAGGTCGGCATCAATGCAATGTTCGAGCACTTCCATGCAAGTAACGATGTCAAACGTGCTGTAAAATAGCGAAGGGTGTATTTCGTCGGTGCTATAGAACGAGAGGCCGGGCAGATCGTTTAATCTGTGACGGCACTCGGTGAGTTGTTTAGGTTCCGAGTCGGTACCCTCGGCCTCGGAAAACAAGGCGCTGACGCTCGCAAGGAAAGTGCCGTCACCGGACCTGTAGTCCAATAGCTTTCCTCCAGCGGATGGTGTGACAGGCTTGCGGGCCGTACGAAACCGTTGGCCATGGCTATATCCAATGACAAGACTCGATGAGGGGAGTTGCTTAAGTTCGTAAATCCCGGCGAGCCTAGCTGCTTTTTGTTGCGAGAGCATGGCCGACCACTGTGGAGTGATGTGGAACTCGGCGATCGGACCTGACGACTTGAGGACGAAGTCTGCGCCGAAGACAATTCAAAACCGGGATCTTTATGACACCTCAGCGCTGGTTCTTTGTAAGAGCACGACCGGTCGATTGGATGGATCATCGAGGTGGCAGTCAGATAGTGTGGCCGCATCCGTCCGCGCGCGTGTTGGTAAACGGGGGCAATTGGAGCTATCCGGACATTAGCTGGGTTCTTGCCCTTCACCTGCATGGCCATGTCGACATGGCGGAGCTCCAACTTGGCTTAAAATTGAAACTCCACTCACGAGGCAATTTCTCGCGGCAGAGAAGAGTTAGCGCTGAGGGCCGGGCACGTGCTCATCGCGAATTCGAAGCGAACGCGATCAGATCTTATGAACGTGCTGGGGCTTCCGGCGGAGCGTGTGCATGCTGTTTATCTTAGTGCGGAACCGCGGTGGAAATCTAACCGGAAGGAAGACAGCTCGTGAATGGCTTTGCATTGATTCGGTTAAGGCCCGCATATTGTTTATAGAGGCCCTTGGGCATGACACTAAGAACGGATTCGGTAGGCTGGGGAAGCATGGCCTCGACGCTACGAAGCTTCTCATCGCCGATCCTACGGATTGGGACTCGCCCGCTGCCATGATACTAAGGTGGAAGGCGTCGTTCCCGGCGTGGAAAGATCGCATTCAATCACTGGGCAACGGCCTTAGGTTGCGAACTTGGGACGTGATCGCAGCCGAAATCTGTCGCCCAAGCTACAATTCCCCGGACTTGAGCAACGCCCACCTTTCGCTGTATTTTTTCGTGGCGTGAGAGTCCTACACATCAGCCCCGGGAAGCTTTACGGGGGGGTTGAATCCTTCCAACTGACGATGGCCCGTTATCGTGAATTCTGCTGTGACATCGAACCGGAATTCGCGACCTGCTACTCTTCTCGATTCACGGAGGAACTTCAGTCGACCGGGGTGGCGATGCATGTTCTTCGTGAAGTCCGCGCTAGCCGACCCGTTACGATTCTTCGAGCTCGAGCGGCCCTGCGTTCGCTATTGCACAGGAAGCCGTTCGACGTGGTTATCTGTCACATGTCCTGGACGAACGCAATCTTCGGGCCTGTCGTTCGCTCCGAAGGGTGCCCGCTTGTTTTCTGGATGCACGGTGCAACGAACGGAAGGCACTGGACCGAACGATGGTCTAGACTATGCCCGCCGGATTTAGCAATTTGCCCAAGCGAATTTACGCGCTCGTTTTTCCCGAACTTATTTCAGGGGATTGAGTGCTTTGTGCTTAACTGCCCTGTCGCCCCCCCCGAGCGCGACTACAGCGCCGAGCGGGGCGCCGTGAGGAGCGAGCTCACGACGAGGAATGATGATGCTGTAATCATTCAGGTATCGCGTCTCGAGCCGACGAAGGGAGCATTGCTCCATCTGGAAGCTCTTGGTCTTTTGAAGGACTTGTCCGGGTGGACCTGTTGGATAGTTGGCGGCGTGCAGCGCGCCTTCGAGGAGGACTACGTTGCGAGTCTGAAGCGCCGCGCTGAGGAGCTGGGAATCTTGGAGCGGATTCGATTCGTCGGCGAACGGCGGGATGTCCCGCGGCTGCTCGCGGCGGCCGACATCTATTGCCAGCCCAACATCGCAAATGAAGGTCACCGATCATTTTCACCGAGGCACTATACGCCGGTCTGCCCGTGGTTTCGACCCGACTCGGCGGATTCTGGGAGGTGATCGACGACACTTGCGGCAGGCTCGTTGAACCCGGGAATCAACGCGCAATCGCCCACGAAATTGAACGCCTCATCGCCTCGCCGGGCCTTCGCAAGCAACTTGGCGCCGCTGGGAAAGCGCGAGCCGCGGAGAAGTTTGATCCTGCACGGCAGTTGAAGCGGCTGGCTGAAATTTTAAGCAAAGCAATTGGGCGTCGCGTTGAGCGGCCGGCTCCGCGATCTCCTTGAAATTGCGATGAGTGCGCCTGGAGGAGTCGAGATTCAGGCCGCGCCGTTCGGTGGCCCCGAAGCACGCGCACTTCTGAGTGGCGGCGCGAGCCAGGAGGCGATCTACCGGATGGTCGAAAGAGAGCTCCAACGCCGCCGTGCGTTGGGCGGCAAGCTAATCGACGTCGGATGCGGCGCTGGCGACTTCTGGCGATACTTTGTTCGAGAAGGCGCGCATTTCGAAGATTACATCGGAATCGATGCGATCAAGTTTCCGGACTTCCCTAAAAGCGGTTACTTCCTGCAGGCAAATTTTGATGTCACTCCGAGCCACCTGCCCGCTCAGGTCGGCGATATCGTCGTCGCGGTCGAGACAATTGAACATCTCGAGAACCCACGCAGCTTCGTGCGCGTGCTGGTCGGACTCGCTAAGCCCGGCGGCTGGATTGCGATTACGACGCCCAACCAACTGAGCCTTGCCAGCACGATTTGCCTGCTGGTCAGGGGAGAGTTTTCACAGTTTCAGAAGGCGGGACTGGGCGGCTATCCCGCCCATATCACGGCGTTGCTGCCCAGCGACCTGATCAAAATTGCGGAAGAGAATTCGCTGACGGATATTGCAATCGCCTACAGCGATTGCGGAAGGATTCCGTTCACGGTTCGTAGGTGGCCGCGGCCGCTCGGCGGCTCGCTCTTCAGCGACACCGTGATGCTGCTCGCGCGCCGCCCGCGGGCGTGAGCACACCGGCGTAGAAGGCCAGCGCTGCCGCTCAAGGCTAACCTGCGCGCGACGTTTTCAACAGGGTAGCTGGACCGTGCTTGTGATTAGTCAGACCTCGATTTAGCCTGAACTCCATGGGCATTTATGGCAAATGGCAATGGTTCTGCCGAACGCTGCCGGTGGCCCCGGCGAACGTGCAGCTGCTACTGAATGATCCGGCTTTTTTTCCCCGATGGTGGAAAATTCGAGCCTACACGATGCTTCCGTACGCCCGGCTAAAAGCTCTCTACGATGCGGTAGGGGCGGTCGCATACAATGGCGTGCAGGGCGACATCGTCGAATGCGGCACGGCACGCGGTGGCAGCCTCGCAATGCTGGCGTTATCCAACCAAAAGTTTGCCTTTCAACCCCGCCGTTCAATCTGGTCCTTCGATACGTTCGATGGTATTCCGGCGCCAACCAAGAACGATCCCGACTACGAGAAAGCCAAAGGATGTACCGGTGAATTTAAGGGAAGTATCGAGGAGGTCTCCTCTTTGATCCGGGCGCTCGGCGCTTTCGATTCGGTGCGTCTCGTTAAGGGCCTTTTTCAAGATACGCTTCCAAGCTCACCTATCACCCGCATCGCGGTGCTTCACCTTGACGGTGATTGGTATGAATCAACCCGGTGCGCGCTAGAGAATCTTTACGATCGCGTCGCACCCGGAGGCGTTATCCAGATTGACGATTATGCCTATTGGGCTGGCGCAAAAAAAGCGACGGACGAGTTTTTGGCCAATCGCGGAATCAGCCTGCGACTGCTTCATATCGATCGGGTTGCGCGCCAAATTCGCAAGGTCTAGGGCTTCCGATCGTTACTCCAACAGTTAATGAAGAAACCTGGTCGTCCCCAACGGTCGACACACCGCCTACTTCATTGCCGGTGCGGCTCAGCGAGCATTTCGATTTCAGTTCAGACGATTATCGTACCGTATGTACCTGAGTATCGAGAACCGCAGCAGGCAATCCGGCCGAAACCCGATCTACCTGCGAGAGTCACGACGCAGGTCTGGACTTCAGCCGCCGGTTCTTTTTTCTGCACGGTCGGAATCTAAAGTGAGCAGGCTTAAACGATTTGAAACTTGCAGAATCTCTCCACGCTCTCGGATTTTGGTGTTCAGCGACGCCTCGATGATTTCCTTGCTAACGCGGGCGGCCGGGTTTGGAGTATCGCGCACAGCGGGGATACCGGGTGCATCGAGCCCAGCGAGCCCGAACCCATTTTTACATCAAACCAGCGCAGGTTGGGCTATCGCAGCTTCTGGCCGCGACGTCGAGCCTCGAGAAGTTTTAGGGAGGGTGCAAGAGTTCGCGCACGCGAAAAGTCTCATCCGAGGTATCAATTTGGCAAGCTGAATGACCTTCTCAAGAGGGCGATTGTTTGTTTTGGCTATCGGTCAGGCTCATGATTACGTTCCGCGATAGGTACAATAGAAATTGATTTTAGTGATCTCTTTTGGTGATGAGCCCAGTCACGCATGGTCCAGTTCACGACGCTCGGCTCAGAAGTACGTCGACCGACCAGTCTTGGAGATGCGTTCGATGCTGTTGCTTGCACCAGGAATGCCTAGTGTGATGTCCCATTAATAGCGTTACAAAGACGTCGAAGCTTGGCGAGTATCGAGTCGGCGCTAGCCGTCCACATGAAGGGACGAGGATGCAGGTTATAGTGCGCCACATAGGCGTCGATTTTCTGTACCAAATCTTTGACACTGCAGAAGGAGCCGCGCCTGATCGCCTGGTGCGTGATCAGCCCGAACCAGCGTTCAACCTGATTGAG
>JASHQJ010000152.1 GCA_030037595.1 Candidatus Binataceae bacterium | reverse complement strand
CGCGCCCCGCTCATCGCGAGATCGTTGATCGTGCCGCATGCCGCAAGTTTCCCAATATCGCCGCCTGGGAAAAAAAGTGGACTGACAACGTAGCTGTCGGTGGTGAATGCCAGCCTTATGCCTGCGAGTTCGACAACGGCCGCATCGTGGCGCGCGCTCAAGGCGGGATTCGCGAAGGCCGGCATGAACGTCCGCTCGATGAGCTGGCGCATCTGGCGGCCGCCCGCGCCGTGCGCAAGTTGGATTGTGTCAATCGCGCTGATCGGCAGTGGACATTGGAGAGTTGGTTCGTTTTTCATGGCTTCACGGAAGCTTCAGCCTCGATCGCTCAGCGCCGGTATTTGTAATAAGCGGCGCAGGTTCCCTCTGCTGACACCATCGTGGCTCCAAGCGGCGTCTCAGGTGTGCAAAGCGTTCCGAAGGCGGCGCACTCGGTCGGGTTCTTCAGACCTTGCAAGATGAGCCCGCTGATACACTCGCTCGGTTCTTCGGCGGCGATTTGATCGACGGCAAAGCGCTTCTCCGCGTCGAAGTCGGCATACTCCTGCCGCAGCGCGAGTCCGCTTCGGTCAATCGCGCCGAGGCCTCGCCACTTGCGCGGCACAACTTCGAATATTTCCAAGATGACCTGTTGCGCGTGCTGATTCCCCGCGGCTCGGACCGATCGCGCGTACTGATTCTCGACCACAAAGGTTCGGCGCTCGAGATGTTGAACGCAGAGCAGGATGCCCTGGAGAATGTCGAGCGGCTCGAACCCTGTAACTACGATCGGCACTCGAAACCGCTCTGCGAGCGGTTTGTATTCGCCGATACCCATGATTGTGCAGACATGTCCGGCAGCAAGAAAGCCGTTCACCTGGTTACTCGCCGACGAAAGAATCGCCTCGATCGCCGGCGGCACGAGCACGTGCGAAACCAGCATTGAAAAATTCCTGATGCCGAGGCGCCTGGCCTGGTATGCCGCCATCGCGTTCGCCGGCGCCGTGGTTTCGAAGCCGACCGCAAGGAACACGACCTCTCGCGCCGGGTTCTCTTGCGCGATTCGAAGAGCGTCGAGCGGCGAATACACGACCCGCACGTCTCCGCCGCGCGATTTCACGCGAAACAGATCTTCGTGCGAGCCCGGCACGCGCAGCATGTCGCCGAATGAGCAGAAGATTACCTCGGGCCGCGACGCGATCGCGATGGCTTTGTCGAGAGTCTCAAGTGGCGTCACGCAGACCGGGCACCCAGGACCATGCAACAGGGTGATTTCGCCCGGTAACATCTGATCGAGACCGAAGCGTACGATCGCGTGCGTCTGGCCACCGCACACTTCCATGATTTTCCATGGTTGCGTCACCGTCGAACGAATTGCTTTGACAAGAGTCCGCGCCGCCGCGGCGTCGCGATACTCGTGCACGTACTTCAAAATTTGCGTCCCTCTGCGACGCCTTCCTCATCGAGCGCTTCGAGATAAGCGAAGACCTGCCGAGCCTGAACCTCGTCAACGCAGCTGATGGCGAAACCGGCGTGCACGATCACGTAGTCACCGGCGCGAGCATCGGGCACGTACGCGAGGCACGCTTCCTTGATGATCCCACCAAATTCGACGCGACCCATTCGTAGGTCGTCGTCGCCGACATCGAGGACCTTACCTGGAATTCCAAGGCACATTGCGCTGTTCCTCCGAGAGACTTCGAGCGACGGCAATCTGTCCAAGCGCTATTCCGCCGTCGTTCGCAGGAACCTGACACGGACGGTAGAGACGGAAACCGGCGTTGCGAAGCCGCGTCTGAAGACGCCGGCTGAGGTAGCTGTTCTGAAAGCATCCGCCGCCGATCGCGACATTTTCGATACCAACGCGCTCTGCCGTGGCGAAGGCGGCTTCGACCAGCGCGTTGTGAAAGCGTGCGCTCATCAACGCCGCCGGCGTTCGTTCGCGCAAGTCAGCGAGGAGCGAACTGAGCAGGGGCACCCATTCGAAAATCGCGATCGGTTGCGCGTTCATCAGCGGCATCGGATAGGCACCTGCGCGATCGGCGGCGGCGTCGAGCGTCCATTCCAGTTGCATCGCGGCCTGTCCGTCGAAAGTGGGGCGTTCGCAGATTCCGATGATCGCAGCGATGGCGTCGAATAAACGGCCAATGCTCGACGTGCGCGGTGAGTTGAATCCACGCTCCGCCATCTCGCGGAAGATAGGCAGCTCGCGCGGAGTGAACCATCGCGACGCGATTGGTTCCAGGTCGTTGGACCCTGCTTCGAGCATCAGCCCAACGGCCGCGCGACGTGGATCGCGTATCGCGGCTTCACCGCCGATCAGCGGAAAAGTTCTCAAATGCGCAATCCGCGTGAACTTGCCCCCGTCGACGCTGAGTGCCTCGCCGCCCCAAATTGTGCCGTCGGTTCCATAGCCCGTTCCGTCCCAGGCGAAGCCGAGCGCTGGGCCATCGACCCGATGCTCCGCGAGGGATGCGGCGATATGCGCATGATGGTGCTGCACGCGGATCAGCGGAATCGCGAGCCTCGCGGCCAGATCTTCGGCGTCTGCGGTTGAAGCGTAGCCGGGATGCAGATCGCAGACGAGAAGTTCGGGCGCGGCATCATGAAACCTGAGCAGTTCATCAATCATTCGTCGATGGACCGATCTCGCTGCAGCGCAGTTGAGGTCGCCAATATGCTGGCTGAGGATTGCCTCATCACCGATCGCAAGACCGACAGTGTTCTTCTGGTGCGCTCCCAGAGCCAGCGTGATTGGGCTATCGGATGTGATCTTAACAGGCGACGGAGCGTACCCGCGGGCGCGGCGAATGATTTCGATACCGTGGCTCGCCCTGCGAACGACGGAATCGTCGAGCGGACGCGCGATCGCTCGATTGTGTACGAGGAAAAGGTCGGCAATTGGACCGAGGCTCGCAAGCGCGCGCTCATTGTCAACACAAATCGGCTCATCGCTGAGATTGCCACTCGTGCACACCAGCGGCCGACGACATTCGTCGAGCAGCAGACGATGCAAGGGAGAATAGGGAACCATCACGCCGAGCCAGGGATTCGCCGGTGCTACATTAGGAGCGATGCACGTGGACGAGCGGCAGCGTAGCAACACGATCGGCGCGGCCGGACTTGTCAAGATACACAGCTCTTCATCCGAGACATCACAACAGGTTCGCACGGCATCGGCATCCGCCATCATCACGGCGAATGGTTTGTCAGGGCGGCGCTTCAGCTCGCGCAAGCGCGCGACGGCGATCGTGTTAGTGGCGTCGACGAGCAGTTGAAAACCGCCGACGCCCTTCATCGCTACGGTACTGCCGCTGACGATCGCTTTCGCCGTCGATGAAATGGCTGACTCGCCGGGTTCGATGATCTCCCCGGAGCCATCGAGCAGCGCGAGTTCCGGACCGCATCGAGGGCAGGCGATCGGCTGCGCGTGAAACCGGCGATCTGCGGGATCAGAATATTCCGAGTAGCAGGATTCGCACATGTCAAACTCGCGCATCGTGGTTGCCGCGCGATCGTAAGGAAGGCTAGTAGCGATCGAGTATCGGGGCCCGCAGTGGCTGCACGACGTGAATGCGTAAGCGGCGCGTCGAGAAGTGGACGAACGCGCGATCTCTGCGCAGCAATCGGCGCAGGTCGCAAGATCGGGCGGAATCGCGGAGCGCTTTACACCGTTTGCGATGCTCGGCAGCATTTCGAACCTTCGCTCGGCAGCGACCGGCCTGATTGAAGCGAGGGTCAACTCTTCGATGCGAGCGCCCGGCGGTGCATCTTCTCGCAACTCGGCCACGAACTCCTCGATCTGCTGCGCCGATCCCTGCACCTCGACATGCACCTCGCCGGCCGCATTGCGAACGGTGCCGGTCAGGCCCAGTCCGCGAGCGGTGCGAAAGACGAACGGCCGCATCCCCACGCCTTGCACGGTCCCGACGATCGTCATAGCTCGGCGAACGATTTCGTGAGCGTCATCCACGGCGGACCGTCAATCCTCGACTTCGATAGCCTTGATTCCTGCGCCAGTTCGGCCCGTGAGTTCGGCGTCGGGACTACCGCATCGCGGGCATAATGTCAGATGGCCGGTCGGCAGATAAGTGACGCCGCATTCCGTACATCGCGCTGCGACGTGATCCAATTCAAGCTCGAGCCGCGCGCCCTGGACGAGCGTTCCATCGGCATTGGCGACGAAATGCGCCTCGATGCTGCCGCGATTTAGAGGCTCGGAATCCGCGATCCATCCATGAACCGAAAGCACGCGCCGCGCGCCTCGCTCACGCGCGATTTCGAGCGCAGCCTCGAGCAGTCGTTTCGCCAGCGTCGATTCGTGCATGACTCAAACCGTCGCAAGCCTGAGCGCCAGTTCCGCTGCCGGTGAAATCGCGGCCGCGACGTGTGCGGAAAGCGCAACTTGATAGCGGGTCGGTCGTTCGATTGTTACTCCGACGATTTTGATCTGACGCGGCATTGCAAATTCATCGACTGTGCGCGCGAGCTCGATTGCTTCGAGTAAGCCGATGCCGTGGCTCGAAAGCATCCGCGCATTCGAGGCCGCGGCTTGCGATGGATCAATTTGCAGGACGCGGCCGGCGCTTCCGCCATCGATGACTGCATCGATCAGAACGACACGCTCACCGCCGTCTGTCAGCTGGGAGATTAACTGCAAAGGATCAGCCTGTTCGATTAACTCGACGCCATTCGGGAGATGGACCTGGCGCAGACGGCGTACGATGGCGATACCGATCCCGTCATCGCCGGCGGCATC
>JASHQJ010000151.1 GCA_030037595.1 Candidatus Binataceae bacterium | reverse complement strand
AGCTCATGGCAGGCTAGCGAGCGAAGCAGACACCGGCCGAGCTGTCCCGATGCCCCGGCAATCAGTATCTTCATTCGGCAACCTCGGCGAAGCGCGGAAGATCATCGAACTGCTCAGCCAGCGTCCTCGCCGCGCGATCTTTCGGCGACAAGATCGGATCAGCAAGCGGCCACGCGACGCCGATCGCAGGATTGTTCCAGATTATCCGCAGCTCGTCCGCTGTATCGTAGTAATCTGTACATTTGTAGGCGATTTCTGCATCCTCGCTTAGGATGCAAATGCCGTGCGCAAAACCACGCGGAACATAGACCTGCTTAAAATTCTGGGCTGAGATTTCGACGGAGATCCACCGGCGAAACCTAAAGGAGCATCGCCTGATGTTCACGACTACATAGAACACTGTCCCGATGAGCGCGCGAACCAGCTTACCTTGGGGGTGTTTGCGCTGAGCGTCCAACGCCCGGATCATGCCACGAACAGATCGTGATTGGTTATACTGAACGAAGCTCTTCGCTACTTCGGTCTGAAGGTACCGTTCGGCATGATAGGTCTCGACGAAGAAGCCCTGTTCGTCGCGATAAACGTCCGATTCTATGATCACCGCACCTTCCAGGGCAGGAGGTATGTCCTTCACGCCCAGCTCCCCTGCTCGACGACGCGCATCAGGTATTGTCCATAACTGCTCTTGCGCATCGACGCCGCGATTCGTAGCACATCAGTGCATCCAATATAGCCCATGCGCCAGGCGATCTCTTCGATACAGGCGACCTGAAGCCCCTGTCTCTCTTCGATGGCCTGGATGAAGTTCGACGCTTGCAGCATCGCATCATGAGTGCCGGTGTCTAGCCAAGCGATGCCGCGACCCAGCTTTTCGACCCGCAACCGTCCCGCGCGCAGATACTCGCGATTGACGTCGGTGATCTCCAGCTCACCGCGCGCGGACGGCCTGAGCCCCGACGCAATTTCGCACACGTCATTGTCGTAGAAGTATAGCCCCGTGATCGCATAGGACGACTTCGGACGAATCGGCTTTTCTTCGAGACTCACAGCTGAGCCGCGGCTGTCGAATTCAACCACTCCGTAGCGCTCCGGATCTTTCACCCAATAACCGAATACGGTTGCCCCTTCCGTTTGCCGTGCTGCTCGTTGCAATAGATCAGGCAGGCCGTGCCCGTAGAAGATATTGTCGCCCAACGCGAGGGCGACTCTTTGTGCGCCGATAAATCCGCGTCCGATCAGAAACGCTTGCGCGATGCCGTTGGGGCGCGGCTGCACCGCATATTCGAAATTGAGTCCCCATTCCTCGCCCGTTCCTAACAGGCGGCGGAAGGTTTCCTGCTCGTGCGGCGTGTTGATGATCAGAATATCGCGGATGCCAGCAATCATGAGTGTGGCAAGGGGGTAGTATATCATGGGCTTGTCATAGATCGGCATCAGCTGCTTCGACACCGCTCGTGTGACTGGGAAGAGTCGAGTGCCCGAACCGCCCGCCAGAACTATTCCCCTCCAGCGCATGGCTTCCTCTCATATTCGCGCGGCAACTGCGTAGCGCCCGCTGCCTTGCTATATACGCATTCAAGAACTGACATCGAATTTAGAGCCAAAATGGGGAGTAGCCGATTCGACTTTCGAAGCCATCAGTGAGCTCTGGACTCACCCGTTCTCGAACAGCCATCCTTTAGGAGTTCCTCGGTGACGGATTTGTCCGCCTGCTTCCCTCTAGCCAACTGTCGAGAGCCTGCGAATTGATGCGCCAGTTGCCACCTACTTTGAAGCCGGGGAGTTCACCTCGTTTGACTAGCCGATAAATCGTAGTGGGATGGACGCGTAACATTTCGGCGACTTCGCCGATAGTGAGTACTCTCTTCAGTTTGGTCATTTGTTCCGCCCAAATCAGATCCACTGCCAAATCTCACCCCCGGTGGCTTGCTCAAGACTAATCGCGAATCACTTTTTCGCAAAGTTTACGGCCACGTGACGTTCACCCTCACGTCCGGCCTCGAAATTGAAGTGAATATGACCCTAGAAGTGCTGAATCGCGGCGCTCGATCGCCTATTCGTCAAGTGTACCAACTAAGACCATGGTCGCCGCTCCACGAGTGCAAATTGTTCCGGACGTTCGAGTCGTAGTTTGTATTTAGTACATGGTTTCCCTAGAATGCCAACGCGTCATTTTTGCCGAGGTCCAAAAGGAGTATGGCCTTACCCAAGAAGGTATCGCAGCTAAAAGTTAGTACCTGTCGGAAGGAAGGCAGGTATGAAACGGGCACGATTCCGTAGCAGATCATCGCGATCCTGAAGGAAGCCGAGAACGGGGAGAAGGTGACGGAGCTGCGCCGACGGCACGGGATCGCGGACGCGACGTTCTACATTATCTGGCGCAGCAAGTACGGCGGGCTTGACGTGTCGGAGATGCGGCGCTTGCGGAAGCTCGAGGAAGAAAACCGCCGGCTTAAGGGGATCGTCGCCAACCAGGCGCTCGACATCGGGCGCTGAAGGACGTACTGGCAAAAAGCGGCTACGGCCCGCGGTGAAACGTGAGATGGTGGCATACCTGATAACGAGCCACGAACTATCGCAGCGCCGCGCCTGCGGGTTGATCGGAATCACACGGCGTAGTTTGTGCAGAAAGCCAGCGCCAGATCGCAATCAGGAGTTGCGACAGCGGCTGAGGGCACTGGCCGAAGAGCGGCGGCGCTGGGGTTGCCCGATGTTGTACCAGGTAATCAAGCCGCGAAGGCTTTCGGGTAAATCACAAACGTGTTGAGCGACTATATCGCGAGGAGGGGCTCTCACTGCGCCGGCGTCGTCGGCGCAAACGGCTTGGTCATTTGCGCGTCGCGCACGAACGACCACAAGCGCTGAATCACACGTGGGCAGCTGATTTCATTCATGACGCGCTGCTCGATGGCCGACGCTTCCGCGTGCTGGCAGTGATCGATGAATGGAGCCGCGAGTGCCTCGCGGTCGAGGTGGACGCATCGCTGACCGGTGAGCGGGTAACCAGGGTGCTGGAGCGCCTGTGCGAGACGCGCGGCTTTCCAGTAGTTATTCAGTCCGACAACGTACTAAATCCGAAAGCAATGGCTGTGACAGGGTAGACTTCTGCGACGGCTTGCGGCGCAAGCAATTTGGTATGGTGGAGCGGACAAGGGGCGCAGGAGTTCGGATAGCCTCCGCTCCGGCGTCCGTCAAGGGTTCGCGCGCTGCGCTCGCCGGCGGACGCCGCCCTTGACCGACGCCCTGCGCTGCGGCTGCAGCGGCAATTAAGCGGAAGCGAAGCTTCCGCCTGCCAGCACGACAGGCCATCCGCTACGGTGGGCGAGTTCAGCTGTGTGCTCCAGGTAACTTCCACCGTCAGGGCAGGGCTCTGACCATAATGAACATAGGATCCAACAGCCCAGCTGTGGTCCTCACCGTACTCAAAAGAGAATGCCGACCCAGGTGGAAGGCCCAAACATTATCTACGGGGTCGTAACACGCCCCAACGGCCCGTACCGAGAGGGCTCATCCACCTGGAAGCCGTGTTCGAAAGATGGTCGATAGTCAGTCCATTCTTGATTAATCCGAAGACGATGCGCGCGAGCTTGGCGGCAACCGCAGTGTAGGCCTTACGCCGTAGGTCAGGATCGAGCGGATCGCGGTGTATATAGTCCTGGAATTTGCGCCGCAGGCTATTTTCGCGCATTCGTTCCGCGGTCTGCGCGGCCAACCAAAACACGGTGCGCAGTCGTGCGTTGCCGTACTTGGAGAGCCGGCTTTGGCCGCGAAAGCGCCCAGACGGTTGAGTTGAGAGATTCATTCCACAGAACTTCAGGAACTGGCAATGATGGGCGAAGCGGCGCAGATCGCCGGCCTCGGCGATAATGGTCAAAGCGTTGGTCGGGCCAATGCCGGGACCGGTCATCAGGCGCTGTGGACTTGTGGGCAACCACGCGAGCGTCGAGGTTTACGCCGCGCATGGCGACCTCCACGGCGTGCGAGTCTTGATGATGGCATTCAGGATCGGCAACAAGCGGCGCATGGTCGCCACCAAAGCAAGCTTGTGGAGCTTGCCGTTGCCGATCAGGTGCTCATAGTAGGCGCGCAGCCGTGGGTTCCAGATGATCGCCGCGGAAGTAGCACAGTAGAGCACGCGTCGCAGCGGTGCGCGCCCGCCGCTTACCGCGCGCCGGCCATGCATCCGGCCGCTGTCACGGTTGAACGGCGCTACCCCGACCAGGGCGGCGGCCGCCTCACGATTGAGCGTGCCCCAGCTCCGGCAGCCAAGCCAGCAGCGCGGCGCGCAGCACTGGTCCAACTCCGGGCACGCTGTCTAGAAGTTCGTCTTTCTGGCGCCACAGCTCGGAGCCG
>JASHQJ010000150.1 GCA_030037595.1 Candidatus Binataceae bacterium | reverse complement strand
CCGGCTGCGTCAACGTCGCCCACACTCGGCTAACCGGATGCGGGTAATTCGGAACGAAGCGAACCGTGTCACGGTCCACGAATTCAGCCAATTCCACCTGCTTGATAGTGGCGCTCATTTCCTGTCTCGCGCAGATTTCTTCGATTTCTCAGCTTCGGCGACGGCGTCGAGATGGCGCCCAAGGGCGTCAAGCCGCTCATTCCATGTTCGCCGGCAGTTCTTCAGCCATTTGTCGATTTCATCGAGCCCTGCGGGATTAAGGCTATAGACGCGCCGCTGCGCGTCTTTCCTGACGGTCACGAGGTGCGCCTTCAACAGAACACCGAGGTGCCGCGAGACGCCCGGACGGGCAACCGGAAATCGGGCGGCAACATCCCCGGCAGTCAGGTCGCGACCCGCCAGAAGCCTGACGATCTTGGAGCGGATTGGATCAACCAGGGCTCCGAATACTTGCATGGCGTTTTTTGCGTAACACGCTGCTACGTAACAATAAAGTTACATAAGGTGGAATTCGCTGCGCAGGGTCGTGAAGTTCAGAAATTCTGGAGGGCAGCGCGCCTCGCTGGATGGCCCCTGATCCTACCTGCTTCTGCTCATTGGCATTCGCGCGGCATAGGTCTCCGCGCGGCTTGGCTTCCTTCGTATGAAGCGAGTTACGTACACAGCAACGAAGTTCTGCTCGGCGGCAGTGAAGACATAAAGTCTCTGAAAGGTGTGAGCTGTTTGTCAATTATTCACGCTACGGCTCGCGGAAGAAGATTTTATCCGTATGAAACAAACTTAGATTGCTCTTCGGGTACTTCTAGATTATTTAGACAAACAGTAGGACTCTCGCTTTACATTGTAGGGAGACCAAACCAAGTTGTTCCATTTCCAAGGAGGACTCAAATGAGAAAGGTGATGCTTCTTGCCCTGATCGGCGCAGGCATTCTGCTGCTGAGCACGGTGCGCAGCAGTTCTGCTCAGAGTGCCCAGAGCGTCAACATCACTCCCGTCAAATTCGTATGCGGTACGGAGCGGCCTAATCTCAACTTGACTGCACCAGCGGAGCCGCCGGTTAAGCCCGGCAATTACGCCACCGTGATCAACATCGAGTCGTTAACAACTAATTCGGATGGTGCTTCGGTACCCATCAACATCCCTTGGACGGTCTCCATGCCGGGACTGTCAGCGGCCCAGCCCGGGACAACGATCACAGGACTCGGAGAATTCGTAACCGCTGACATCACCTGCGCGGACATAGCTTCGGCGGTGAAGACTGTGGCCACCAACGGATTCATCACCGGCTACGTGAACCTCATACCGGTCGGGCCCACCGCCCTTACGACTCCGGAAATAGCGGTGACCGCGGTCTATACATCGCAAGGATGTACTTTCCCGATTCTGGGGAGCCTGGTGCCAGGACTTGGCTGTAGCGGGCCAGTGTCGATCGAAGTTGTCCCGCAGCGATTGGTGTCGGAATTTGCTGCCGCAGACTAATGAGCGACGAAGGTTCTCGATGTGAAAGAAGCGGGAGTAATGCGTCGAGAATTCGATGGTTGCGGCTACTGCTACGAAAACCAGTCGCTTTCAGTTCTTAAGGAGAAATTCAAATGAGAAAGGCAATGCCAATTGCCCTGGTCGGCGCAGGCATTCTGCTGTTGAGCACCGTCCGTCCGAGTTCCGCTCAGGTGCGCCCGATCGCCGCAGGTAACGTACTTCCGGTGAAATTTGTTTGCGGCCGGCAGGCTCCCAATTTTAATTTGACCGCACCGGCGGAGCCGCCCGTCAAGCCAGGCAACTACGCAACCGTGATCAACATCGAGTCCTTAACTACCAGTTCGGATAACACCTCGGTACCTATTAACATCAGCTGGAATATTTCGGTCGCGGGATCGACGTCGCCCGTGCCCGGCACAGCGATTTCGGGGCTCGCAGAATTCGCAACCGCTGACATCACCTGCGCCGATATCGCTTCGGCGGTGAATACTCCCAATGGATTCATCACCGGGTACGTGAACATCGTCCCCGTCTCGCCGAACGCCGACACGACTCCGGAGGTCGCGGTGACCGCAGTTTACACGTCGCAAGGATGTAGCTTCCCGATTCTGTCGACCCTGGTGCCAGCACTGCCAACCTGTAGCGGGCCCGTGTCAACCAAGGTCGTTCCGTACGGGACTCTATCTATTGGGATTCTAGCTCCCGCCGGTTGAGGCCATGCGGATCGATGCGAAGACATGAGGCGGCAATAAGCGAGTAGAGGACCGAATCAAGGAAGAGCGCGGTCGCCCGGCGATCGCGCTCTTTTAGTGTGCACCCAGCATGGCGCGTGACTGATGAGGTGAGAGTCCTCTGTGCAAGCAGGCCGCGTCGAGCACAAGCGAAGCACAGGGCGTGATCGTGAGATGAGGTCTTAAGGAAGCGTGGAGCAAGGCCGCGAGCCGCCAATTCGTTGCACGCCGGACTAACTGCCCGCTACTTCGACCGCTTAGGGGCTCCTCGACTCGCCGATAACCTCAACCTTTCGAACCGCCGGATGCGGACCCGCATGTCCGGTGGTGTGGCAGGGGAGTAGCGCCGCGGCGCTGCCCCTATGCCGATTGCGATATTCCACCCTCGCCCAGAGTCGTGAAGCTCGATCGCTTCTCCCCACTTGCCGTCACCGGAGCGAACCGCTTTGTGATGGAAAATGGAAAGGATCGGATATAGATAGACGCGCAGGTGAACATCGACTGACGGGCTCCGTGACGGTTCGCATCGGAGGTTGCCATGCCCAACTTTTCGCGCAATCGGACCTTGGCGGAATATCCGCGCGGTGCCCATCGATGGACCCTGCTGCTGCTGACGGTGCTCGCCGCCGTGCTCGCGGGCTATGAGTTTCAGCTCGCGCCAATCCTGCCTTTGCTGCTGCCGTTCCTGCACATGGGGCATCTGCAGTACGGCTACTTCATCACCTTCACGGTTCTGATTTCCGCGTTCTCAGCCTTCTTCGGCGGCCCGCTCGCCGATCGCTACGGGCGCGTGATGATTCTCGATGCTTGCCTCGCCGTTATCACCGTCCTCGTCTTCACCAATGTCCTGATTGTCGGAATCAAGTCGTTCGTGCTGATTCGTACGATGATGGCGATCGTTGGCGGGCTGATGGCGGGCGCCGGCGCCGCTCTCGTGCGCGATATGTCGCCGCGGCTCACGCGCGCGCTCGCATTCGGGCTGCTCACGATCGGCCCGGTCGGTTCCAACTACCTCGCCAACTTTATCGCGGGTCTCACGCTGCCCATCTACCACACCTGGCAGTCGCAGATGTGGATCATGGGCTTTCTCGCGATCATTATGTACGTGCCGATTTTCCTGTTCCTTAAGGACCTGAGCCCAGAACTCAGGCTCAAGGTTTTCCAGACCGAGATCGCAGCGCTCGAAACTTCCGGTCGCCGCCGGCCGACCGCCGCTGAGTTGCCGTCGAGCACGCGGCATGCGTTCGCGATGCTGCTGAGTCACTTCGAGCCGTGGCTGATGGTGGTGCCGTTCACGATCAGTCTCTCCCTCTATATCGCGATCCAGGCCTTCGGACCGCTGATGTTCACCGAATCGTTCCATTACACGCCGGCCGACGCCGCGCGGATGAATTCCTATTTCTGGCTCGGCAACATCTTCGCGCTGATTGTTATCGGAGTGATTTCCGATCGCCTGCAGATGCGCCGGCCGATCTCGATCGTCGGCGCCGTGCTGGTGTCGCTGTTGCTCGCGTGGTGGATTCCGACCTTCGGTGAAGCGCTGCCGCGTCATCTGATGATCGTCGTCGCGACGCTGCTTGGATGCCTGCTCGCGATCGTCGCGGTGCCGTGGGCTGCGCAATATTCCGAAACGCTCGAAGACGCGTCGCCCGCTCTGCAGGCAACAGGGTGGGCATTTTATGGCCTGGTGACGCGCGGATGGGTGGCGATCTCAGCGCCGCTGATGCTCGCGATCGCGGCGCACTACGGATGGGCCGCGTGGATGAAGCTCTCGCTCGCCGGGATGCTGCTCTACGCGGTGGCGATGCTTATCGCGAGCCGCCGCGCCGCGGCCGAAGCGCTCGCACCCGCAGAGGCGCGCTCCGGCTAACACATCTTAATTAAAGGGAGGAAAAATAATGGCAGCCAGAACCTCGATTGCGCTGCCTACTCTGACCCTTCTTTTATTCCTCGCACCGGCTGTCGCGAATGCTCAGGCTCCGACCGGGAGCTTCGGTGACGAAGTTACCTCCGACTTCAAATACATAACTAACAACTCCCTGCTCGATGCCGAGGATATCGTCACCTCAACGCTTTACGTTGCGTCGCCCGACAGTCCCCTA
>JASHQJ010000149.1 GCA_030037595.1 Candidatus Binataceae bacterium | reverse complement strand
CGGCAAGATGCCCTACGCACTCAAGGACATCAGCGTCAAGGTCGATCCGGGAGAAAAGCTCGCGATCGTCGGCCGGACGGGCTCGGGCAAGAGCACGATGGTCAAGCTAGTGGTGCATATGATCGAGCCGACCGACGGCCGCGTCCTGCTCGACGGCGTCGATGTGCAGAAACTTCCGCTGCACGCGCTGAGGCGCGCGGTCGGGATGGTGCCGCAGGACCCGACGCTCTTCTCCGATACGCTCGCGCGCAATATCACGTTCGGCCGTCCCGATGCGGAGCTGAACGAGATCGTCAGCTCGGCGCGAATCGCGGGCCTCGAACCGGATGTCGCCGTGCTCGCGCACGGCTTCGACACGATCGTCGGTGAGCGCGGGATGGCGCTGTCAGGCGGGCAGAAGCAGCGCGTAACGATCGCAAGGCTGCTCACCTATAACCCCGACGTGGTGGTGCTCGACGATGCGCTCTCGAGCGTCGATACGGAGACCGAGAAATCGGTGCTCAAGAGCCTCGAGGAGAACGTCAGCGGCCGCACGACGATCGTCGTCGCGCATCGCGCTTCCACCGTGCGCGACGCCGACAAGATCATCGTGCTGGACGAGGGCGAAATCGTCGAGCGCGGCACGCACGAGGAGCTGATGGCGCGGCACGGAATCTACGCTGAGCTGTTCCAGCGTCAATTGCTCGAAGAGGAATTGTCTCGGTACTGACGATGCAGATTGCGGAAGAACAACCGCTGCCGAAGATTTACGACGTCGATCTGCTGCGATGGGTGTGGCAGTTCGTGCGTCCGTATCAGAAGCTGTTTTTCCTCGCGACGGCGCTGATGCCGCTCAACTCGCTGTTCTCGCTGGCACAGCCATACATCGTCAAACTCACGATCGATCTTTTTCTCGCCGAGCATCGCGGCCACACGCCGCCGTGGCTCGCGCACCTCTTTCAAGTCTCCGGCGGGCCCAGCCTTATCGTAATGGGCGCGCTCTACCTGGCACTCGTGATCGGCGAGTTCACTACCTTCTACGGCCAGTTCTACATGACGATGATGGTCGCGCAGTACAGCCTCTCCGACCTGAGGATGGCGCTGTTCAAGCACGTCGAGCGACTACCGATGACGTTCTTCGATCGCACGCCGGTTGGAAGACTGGTGAGCCGCATGACGACCGATATCGACGGCATCAACGAAATGTTCGCGGCAGGCTCACTTACCCTGTTCATCGACTTCCTCACGCTCAGCGGCATCGTCGCCATCATGGTGAGCCTGAGCCCGCGACTCGCGCTGTGGTCGTTTTGCGCGATTCCCCCGCTGCTCGTGGTGCTGAACTTCGTGCGGGTGCGCTCGCGAATCGTGTACGGCGAGATCCGCGACCGGCTCGCCGCGATCAATTCGTATCTCTCCGAAGCGCTCAGCGGGATGATGGTGATCCAGCTCTTCACGCGCGAAAAGGAAT
This sequence comes from Candidatus Binataceae bacterium, assembly GCA_030037595.1. Taxonomy (GTDB): domain Bacteria; phylum Desulfobacterota; class Binatia; order Binatales; family Binataceae; genus JASHPB01. The sequence continues at coordinate 7,115 of JASHQJ010000149.1, read as the reverse complement.
CGCGGCGCGAGTTCGACGTGCTCAACCGCCGAAGCCGCGATGCGCAGATGATGGCCAACGTTTACGAGGCAGGCCAGTTCTCGACGGTCGAGACGATCAGCTCGGTGACAGTCGCGCTCATCCTGTGGATCGGCGGCGGCAGCGTCATCCACCGGATGGTGTCGTTCGGCACGCTGGTCGCCTTCATCCAGTACGCGCAGATGTTCTTTATGCCGTTGCGCGATATGTCTACGAAGTACACGACGCTGCAATCGGCGCTCGCCTCGGCCGAGAAGATCCACATGGTGATGCGCGAGCGGCGTTCGATTTCGAGCCCCGCTGAGCCGAAGCATCCCATTTCGCCGCGCGGCGCGATCGTGTTCGACAAGGTAACCTTTGAGTATCGCGCCGGCGAGCCGGTGCTGCGCGACTTGAGTTTCTCCGTCGAGCCCGGTCAGAAGATCGCGATCGTCGGACCGACCGGCTCCGGCAAGACCACGATCATCAAGCTGCTCAACCGTTCCTACGATGTCACCGCCGGGCGCATCCTCGTGGACGGCGTCGACGCGCGCGATTGGGACCTGACTGCCCTCCGCCGCGCCATCGGCTACGTGCAGCAGGACGTGTTCCTCTTCGCGGGCGACGTGCTCGAGAATATCCGCCTCGCGCGCACCGATCTCTCCGAAGAGGAAGTCCGGCTCGCGCTCAAGCGTGCACAGGCCCTCCGCTTTGTCGATCGGATGCCGAACCGGCTCGGCGAACAAATCCGCGAGCGCGGCGCGAACCTGTCCGCCGGCCAGCGCCAGTTGCTTTCCTTCGCGCGCACACTAGCCTACGACCCGCGCATCCTGGTGATGGACGAGGCGACCTCGAGCGTTGACAGCGAAACCGAGCGCCTCATCCAGATAGCCCTCGACGAGCTGCTCGCGGATCGCACCGCGGTCGTCATCGCCCATCGGCTCTCGACGATTGAGCGTGCCGATCGAATCCTGGTGTTGAGCAACGGTATCCTGCGCGAAAGCGGAACACACGAAGAATTGTTGAGTCAGCGCGGAATCTACTTCCGCCTGTTCGAACTCCAGTATGCCGCCGCGGCCGAGAGCGCCGCGCGCCAGGCAGCGAACTGAGAAATTCGACTCAACTTGTGAGATTCCTTCATTCGCCGCCGGTCCGAATCGCACTCGTGGCCGCCGCGGCGTTCGTCCTCAGCGGCTGCTACGCGGGATATCTGATCCGTGCCGGCTATGAAGGCGGCAGAATTCTGTGGAACCGCAAGCCGATCACCGACGAGCTTGCCAATGGCGATCTCTCAGCCGAACTCCGCGCCAAGCTCGAGACCGCACTGGCGGTGCGCAAATTCGCTGCCGACGATTTAGGCCTCAATGTCGGCGGCGCATACGAGACCGTCGCACCCGTAGATAAAAGCGCGATCGTCCAGGTTGTAATGGCCGCGCCGCGCGATTCACTTCATCCTTATACCTGGTGGTTTCCAATCGTCGGCAGCGTTCCCTACCGTGGATACTTCGAAAAGGCCAACGCGGACGCCGAAGCTCAGGCGCTGGAGAAGCAGGGACTGGATACGATGGTGCGGCCGTCGGTCGCCTTTTCGAGTCTCGGTTTCTTCAATGATCCGCTGCTCTCGACGATTCTCGAGTTCGATCGCGTTGAAATCGCCGGCATCATGATCCACGAGTTGTTCCATCGGACGTACTACCTCGCGAGCGATGCTATGTTCGACGAGTCAGCCGCGACCTATGTCGGCAGCGCCGGCGCGGTCGCGTTTTTTACCGCAACCGAGGGTGCGAACTCCGCGGACGCGGAGGCCGCCCGCGGAATCCTTGCGAGCGATCTCATGTTTGGCAACTTCCTGCTGCAGGTGCAGGCGGACCTGCTCACGATCTACATGAGCGACCAACCGATGGAGGAGATTCTGAAGGAGCGCGAGGTCGCGTTTGCGAAGATCCAGGCCGACTACGCGCGGCTTGAGCCTTCACTTTCGGGGCTCGAGCGCTTTGACCTCGACAAGCAGCCGATCAACAACGCGGTGCTGATCAATTACCTGATCTACTTCCACGACCTGAACAATTTCGCGGCGTTGCAACGAATGAATCACGGCGATCTGCGGGCCACGATCGCGCAGATCATCTCGCTCGCGAAGGCGCATCCCGAGGACCCTTTCTACGCGATCTGGCAGGCATCGCTGAAAGCGCCGCCGCCGCGACACTCAGGATGACCTGATCGCGCCCTCAATCGACTGCGTCAATCGATCTTCGTAGCCGCCGAAGAAGTGATCGGTGCCGGCAATCACTTCAAGTCTCGCGCTCGCGCCGAGCTTGGCCACCAGCTCCTTCAGTTTCGGAATTGGTGAGTAACTATCGCGGTCGCCCGAGGCGAGCAGTATCCGCTTTGACGTCGCGACGGACTCCATCGGCATCATCGCGATCGGCAGCGCAACGGCGACGATTCGGTCAACGGCGTTGTCTTCGATTCCCGCGCGCATCGCGACCGACGCGCCGAACGAGTAGCCGGCCATCACGGCGTCGCTCGGCCGCACTCCCGTCTGTGCCGCGAGGAATTTCAGCGCCGCGCGCGCGTCGTCAACTTCACCGATTCCTCCGTCATGTTCGCCCTCGCTCTCGCCAACGCCGCGAAAGTTGAAGCGCAGCGTCGCGTACCCGAGCCGCCACATCGCGGCGAGCACCGCCTCGACGACGTTGTTGTACATGGAGCCGCCATACCTCGGGTGCGGATGGCATACGACCGCCACTGGCGCGTCAGTGCCGGGGCCCGCGAGCAAGCCCTCGAGCGTAAGTTCACCTGATCTGAAAGTAACCTGCTGCTCTACCATCGGTGTCACCCGTCATACTTAACTTTAAGTGTTACTTCAATTTGTGCGCGAATGCTTCGTGTTGCTCTATATTACATGGCGCCCGCGCCTGGGAATCTTTTCTTGCGCTCGCGGACGATTAGGGGAGCATTCAGGCGATTCGAAGCAACCCTCAATTCATCGCGCGCCAATTCTCTTCAGAAAGCATTGTTGCGCTTCGGCTGATAACGGGCCTATAAGAAATCGGGGACCGTTGGATTCGCTCTTCTGATTCAACGGGGCATGGGGACATGAAAATATTCAGCGTTTCTGCGGTTGCGCTGACGCTCGTGCTCGGGACGGCGTTAAGTGCTCATGCCGTGTCGCTGACGCTCTCCGGCACCTCGGCCAGCGTCCAGATGGACGATGCTGAGGCCGTTTACGCCAGCGACAGTAGCGGCGTATCCCAGTTGATAAGCGCGGTCGGGATGTCTACGCCCGACAACGCCAAGGTCACCGAAGTCGGTGTCCCGTCCATGATGCCGGACGGGCGCGTCCTGTTCGGCGCCGAGATTCAGCCGAATGAGCCGAATCTCGTCCACCACTGGAACATCTATATCGGCAATCCCGACGCGCCGCCTGCCCGCCGCCTGATAGCCGTGATTCCGCCGAAGGCGCTGATTGGAAATTGCACCCCCGCGTTCCGCGGCGATCCTTTTCCTGTTGCCGACGCTGACGGGAATGTCGCTTTCATCTCGGCGCAGCCGCACGGCCATGACGCGCTCTTCATCTACTCCCACGGCAAGCTTAGATGCATCGCCAAGGCGGGAGACAAAACGAACGAGGGTCACGAAATCGCCGTGCTCGGATTTGGCAGCCAGCAGATGGGCGAAAGCGGCGAGGTTGTTTTCAACGCATTCCTCAACCCGAACAAGTCCGATCCGGTCGATGCGAATTTCCCTGCCGGCAGCCATCGCCAGTCGCTGTTGATCGCCTCACCAACCACCGGGGTGAGCGAGCTTGCGATCGAAGGCCAGTACGGCCCGAATCACACCCAGTATCAGCGGCCGTTCGGGCTCCCTGCCGCGCTTCCCTCCGAGCGCGGGACGATCGTTGCCTTCACCGCCAAAACACCGCAGGGCGGCGCGCTCTTCCTTTACAACCACGGCACAATGACGCGCATCCTGCCGACCGGCACCCTGACCCAGCTCGGACCCGTCACCTACGTGTCGCCGGGGCGGCCGGGTTTGATGGCTGACGGGACAACCGCGGTACTCGCAGGATGCGCCCGTACGCCCGCGATTTTCCGCCTCAACCAGCAGCATCTGGACCTGCGCATCTCGCGCGGCGAGCTGACTCCGATCGGAACCGAGCTCGAGTCACTGGGTGATCCGGTCCTCACCGCGAGCGGCGCGATGTTCGTTGGCGCGACCGATTCCGATGGCCACGAGAAGCTTTACGAGCTCGACGACAATGACATGTTCTTCGAGGTTGGTGAGACCGAGTCGCTCTATCGCATCGCGTACACCACGAATCATCGCCACAGCATCTTCACCGGCACGCTGTCGGCCAATCAGCGCGGCGACTTCGCCTACCTCGGCAGCAAGTAGCGGCGCGCTCCCATCTTGAACGAATCGCGGCGCAGCTATCCGGCTGCGCCGCTCTCGTTTCCCACCTTTTCTGGATGCCCACTTCCTGCAATCTTGGGAGCTATGGCTGACAGAGCAAAATATATCCCGCTTAATCCTAAACTCTACGACTACGTGGTCGCCCACGGCCACAACGGCGATCCAATACGCGCCGAGCTCGCGGCCGAAACCGCGAAGCTCGGCATGATCAGCATGATGCAGATCGCGCCCGAGCAGGGCACCCTGATGGCTCTGCTGGCAGGCGCAATTGGCGCGCGCTCCACGATTGAGGTAGGCACTTTCACGGGCTACAGCGCCTTGTGCGTGGCGCGCGCATTGCCCGCCGAGGGCAAGATGCTCTGCTGCGACGTCAATCAGCAGTGGACGTCGGTCGGCCAGCGATACTGGGAGCGCGCCGGTGTCGCGAACAAGATCACGCTGAAGCTCGCGCCCGCCGCGGAAACGCTCGCGGCGCTGCCGGCGAACTACGCGGTCGACTTCGCTTTCATTGATGCCGACAAGGCCAACTATCGCCTCTACTACGAGGAGATCCTGAAGCGCATGCGCGCGAACGGGCTCATCCTCATCGACAACGTGCTCTGGAACGGCGCGGTGTTGAATGCCGAGGACACCAGCGATGACACCAAGGCAATCCGCGCGCTCAATGATTTCATCCCAACCGACAATCGCGTTGAAGCCGTGATGCTCGGAATTTCAGATGGTCTCACGATCGTCCGCAAGAAGTGAAAGCGGAAGAAGAGCCTAAATCGCAGATTCGAATCGATACTGAACGTCTGGTCGGCGCGCCGCTCGGCGATTCTGACTTCGCAGGTCTGCGCGAGCTGCATAGCGATCCGCGAGTGGCAGCAACGCTCGCGGCTGACGGGCAGCCGATTCCCGAGCGTGCGACGCGCGAGATGATCGCGCGAGCAGTCGAAGATTGGTGCAAGTTCGGGTGCGGCCTTTTCAGCTTCCATGCGCGCGCCACCGGTGCCTTCGCCGGCTACTCAGGAATCAAGCACACGAGTGTCGAAGGAACTGATGTCATCGAATTGGCGTATGCGGTACCGTCGGCGCTGTGGCGCTTAGGCTACGCAACCGAGATGGCGCGTGCGTCGGTACGATTTGCCTTTGAACAGACGCCAATCCGGGAGTTGGTCGCGTTCACGCTCACGCACAATCTGGGCTCGCGCCGCGTAATGGAATCATGCGGCTTCCACTACGAGCGCGACCTCACGCACGCCGGCCTACCGCATGTTCTGTATCGGCTGAGGCGCGCGAACCGCACCGGCTAACGCAATCACATCGTGGTTGCGGCGGCAAAGGTGCGCGTGCCGCGCGCAACCTGCGCACTCACGACGTTGCGGCAATCGAGCGCATGCCAGGTGCTCTCGCGCTCGACCGGATATTCGATTCGCGCGTTCTTGCAGATCGCGGCGCGCTCGATCGTGAGATCGGGCTTCGTCGTCACCAACTCGGTGGCGCCCTCGGCCTTGGTGCGGATCGAATCGACGTGGTCGTAAGCGAGGCGGCTCGGCTCGATCGTCTGCAGCAAGGGCATCACGACTTCGAGCAGCGGACCCTTGTCGTCGGCGATCAGAGCGCGCGCATGATTTAAGTCGGCCTCGAAATCGATCCTGCCGAGTATCGTCGGAAAACCGCGCTCGAACGCTCCTGCCGCCATCGCCACCGCGCTGTTGGTGATTGACGCCGCGACGAAACCGGCCGGCATCATGTTGAGCCTGCATCCGAGCGCGACGAACGCGTCGCGGAACGGACCGATCGGCGAATCGGGCACGTCGAACACAACGAGGCGGCAGTACGCGGGCGACGAGCGGCAGAACTCGGGCGGCAGGCGATCGAGCAGAGCGTCCTTGCGCACCTCGAAGTAAACGTTGAGCATCGTCGCCTGGGCGCAGGTCCACGGGAGCGCGGGAAAGTCGGGCCGCGTCTTCGGCAACTCGATTTTGTAAAGCTCGTGGCGGGCTCGTCCTTCGTCGGGCACGGCAATGCTCCTTGGGACCGCGTCAGCGCGGTCTGGCCTACTTCTTCTTCCTTTTCTTCTTGGCGGACTTGGCGCTCGCGCCAGGCATCAGCAGATCGGTCGGCGGTTCCTGTTCGTATCGGTTCAGCTTATCTGTGATTTCAAACCATTCCGATTTCGAGCCGTGCCATATATGCGCGACGGGGCGCGCGCCGCCTGCGTCCGGGAGCGAGCCGAGCCGCACGCGAACGACATACGGGAACGATTTGCTCCAGCCATAGAGAGGCGATCCGCATTTCCTGCAGAACCTGCGGAATTGGCCTTTCGATGACTCAAAGCTCTTTATCGATTTCTCGCCGCTGACGATCCGAAAAGCCTTGGCCTCGACCGACGCGTTGGTGGCGAACGCGGAACCCGTCACACGCCGGCAGATCGAGCAACGGCACATGACGACGGGTCCGAGCACGCCGTCGATTTCGTAGCGGACTTTACCGCAGAGGCATCGGCCCTTGAGCATCTCGCGTTAGTGCCTCGCGATCAGCCGGGCATCGGCGGCGCTTCGGGACCGCCTTTGCTGGTATCGCGGCTCTTGTCGGGCCTGTCCTCCGCGAACGCGGGCATCACGTACTTGGCAAATCGCTCGAGGCTCGCGAGCACCTTCTTCTGCGGGATCTGCTGATCGAAGTTGATCATGCAGCACACGCGCTCGACGCCGACC
>JASHQJ010000148.1 GCA_030037595.1 Candidatus Binataceae bacterium | reverse complement strand
TCAAGAGGCAGCCGATCCGGATACGCGAGCGCGTAAGCGACCGGAATTGCCATGTCGGGAATCGCCATCTCAGCGATCACCGAGCCGTCGATCATCTCGACCATCGAATGGATGACGCTCTGCGGATGAATCACGACCGCGACCTGCGCGGGCGTGAGGTTGAAAAGCCAGCGCGCCTCGATCACTTCGAGGCCCTTGTTCATCAAGGTTGCCGAATCGATCGTGATCTTGCTGCCCATCCGCCAAGTCGGATGATTGAGCGCCTGCTCGACCGTGATCGATTCGAAGCGATCCGGCGACAATTCACGGAAGGGCCCGCCGGATGCAGTGAGCACGACACGCTTGAGACCCTCGCGGCCACGGCCTTCGAGGCACTGGAATATCGCGTTGTGCTCGCTATCCACCGGCAGCAGGCGAACGCCGTGCTCGCGAACCGCCGAGGTGATCAATTCGCCCGCCATGACGAGCACTTCCTTGTTGGCGAACGCAATATCCTTACCCGCTTTGATTGCGGCGAGCGTCGGGCGAAGGCCGAGCGCGCCCACCATCGCGGACATTACGAGCTCAGCGCCGGGATGCGTCGCGACGGCAACCGCGCCTTCGAGGCCATGCAGAATCGTGATTCGTTGCCCGCCGAGCCGAATCGTTAGTTCGCGCGCGAGCTCTGGCGTTGCAACCGATACTAGCTCGGGACGAAAGCGTTTCACCTGCTCAGCGAGCAGATCAAGATTTCGCCCCGCCGCCATCGCGACGACGCGAAAGCGATCCGCGAAGCGGCCAACGACGTCGAGCGTCGTGACGCCTACCGATCCAGTCGAGCCGAGTATCGAGATCGCCTTCATTTGGCGCCGTTCGAATTCTTCTCCGCGAGCCGCCGCCGGAAGCGACCGAGCGCCATCAGCGGAAAGTAATGCGCATACATGTAGTAGCGAAGATAGAAGTGACCCGGAAAGCCGGTGCCAGTGAATTCGTTCTCGTCCCAGGCGCCGGCTTCATTCTGACGCTCGGCGAGGAACTGCACCCCACGCATCAGCTGTTCGCTGATTTGATCTTCACCGCCGAGCAACCCGATGATCGCCCACGCGGTTTGCGACGCGGTGCTGGTGCCGCGGCCATGCCACGCGGGATCCTTGTCAGACAGCGGGCTCTCGCCCCATCCGCCGTCCGCGTTCTGCTTCGACTTGAGCCACGCGACGGCGCGCTTGATCCACGGTTCGTTCATATCGACGCCGATCGCTCGGAGTCCCGCGAGCGCGGCGCCCGTCCCGTAGATGTAATTAACGCCCCAGCGTCCCCACCATCCTCCCTCGCGCGACTGGTCGCGCTTCAGCCATTCGATCGTGCGCTTCGCGACAGGATGATCGGCGCGATAGCCAACGGTGGGCATCATCTCGAGCACGTGGCCCGCAAGATCCGGACATGTCGGATCGGTAACAGCTTCGACATCGGCGAGCGGCAGCTTGTTCAGCCACGTCGAATCGTTATCGACGTCGAACGCGGCGAAGCCGCCGTCGGACGACTGCATGCCCATCGTCCAGTTGGCTCCCGCGGCCAGTGCGCGCTCTTTCGCCGCAGCGTCGTCAACTTCCGTCTCGGCGATCACGCCAAGGATCACCGCCGCGTCGTCAACGTCAGGATACCAGTCATTGTAGAATTGGAACGCCCATCCGCCGGGCTCGAGATCGGGCCGCTTGATCGACCAGTCGCCCTTCTTGAAAATCTGATGATCGATAAACCACTGCGCGGCCTTCTTGAGCGCCGGATGATTGCCGGGAATTCCCGAATCGAGCAAGGCGCGAGCGGCGAGCGCACTGTCCCAGTTTGGCGAAACGCACGGGATATACATCGTCGAATCGCGCTGCTCCCACAGCAGCTCGCGCGAAGCCTCGAACGCCTTCTTTATGACGGGGTGGTCGTTGCGGTAGCCGTTCGCTTTCAGAGCCATCGCGGTGAGCAGGTAGCAGGGTTGGATTCCGCCCCACGAGCCATTGGCATCCTGATGCTCTAATAGCCAGTTCTCCACGTAGCGCATCGCACGCGCGCGCATCGTCTTCGGATGGTGCCGATCGAAGACGCGGAGTCCCCGATCGACGATGTTTAAGAACGAACGCATCGAAAAGAGACTCTTGCCGGGCGGCTGCCTGAATTTCGTGAAGTGAGGAGGCTGGATATAAAGCTCGAGCACGCCCGCCGCGTAGTCGATCTTTTTCTCGGGCCGCGCCGCCTGCAGGAACATCAGAGCCATCAATGTGCCGCGCGCCCATGACGACAGCTCATAGATGTTGAAGAAGAACCAATCGGGGAAGAGCGCGATCTCGATCGGAACCGCAGTTGTCGCCTCCCAAGGCACCTGGCCCATCGAGGCAAGATAAAAGCGCGCGAGCGTGCCGCAATTCTCGATTCCGCCCTTCGACAGAATCCAACGGCGGGCCTGAGTGATCTGTTCATCGACCGGACGGAGTCCCGCGAGCTTGAGCGCGAAGTACGCTTCGATCGTTGTTGAAAGATGGCCGTCCGCGCCGGGGTAGATACTCCAACTGCCTTCGGCATTCTGCCGCTCGAGCAGATGCTTGACGAGGCGCGGCTCGAGTTCCGGATCGACGTTATCCATGAAGTGGCTGAAGATGATGAACTCGGCGTTCATCTCGCCGTTGGCTTCGAGCGCGTCGATCCAGTAGCCCTCGGGCTTCTGCAGCTCGAACAGCGCGCGCTGTGCGCGATCGATCGTGTAGTCAATCTTGGCGACGTACTCGTCGGGCGCGGCCGGCGTGACCGCGAGAGAGCTTTCGATTTCAACCGCCTCGTTCATTTGACCTCTGGATGGTTCGTTCGGGGAACTCGCCCGCGCGGAGCTCTCTATTCGTGGCCGACGCGGCTACGGAATGATGGCGCACTTCAGCACGTCGCCACGCTCTAGCATCGCGAATACCTCGTCGATTTCGCTGAGCCGGCGGCGCGCATTGATCACGGCGCCAAAGTTGAGCTTGCGCTGACGCAGCATCTCGTAGGTGCGGCGCACGTCACGCGGCCGGAAGTGAAACGGCGCGATCAGCGACAGGTTGTCGTAGTGCATGCGCCGCGTATCGACCTCGAGCTTCGTGCCGACCGGGCATCCGCCGAATAGCACGACGCGTCCGCCGCGCCTTACGCGCGCGAGCGCATCCTGCCAGCCGTCGATCTGTCCGGTGCACTCGACCACGAGGTCGGGGCCGTAGCCGCCGTTGAGGTGCGCGACCTCAGCCGCGGTTTCTTCGCGGTTCGCATCGAGCACGCGGTCGGCGCCGAGTTCACCCGCCCACTTGAGCCGCTCGGGACCGCGTCCGATCATCACGACCTCGCGGAGGCCGAGCGCCTTGAGCGTGATCATGTGCAGCAGTCCGAACGGCCCCGCGCCAAGGATCACGGCAGTCTCGAACGGCTCGGGACGTGCGATATCGTGTGCATGCACGACGCATGAGAGCGGCTCGAGCAGTGCGGCTTCCTCGAACGGCAGCGCGGGCGGCTTGGTGAACGTGTTCTGCGAGACGACGTGCGCCGGCAGCAGCAGCATATCGGCATAGGCACCGAGGACCATCCTGCCGATCGCCTGCTCGCAGAGATTTTCCTGGCCACGCGAGCAGTAAAAGCAATCGCCGCAGGGCGCGGTCGGCGCGCACATAATTGCATCGCCGGGCTTGAACGCGCTCACACCGCGGCCGACTTCGGCGACGACGCCGGAAAATTCGTGGCCAATCGGTGTTGGCGTCGGCCAGAGCGGATGCCCACGGCGGTAGGTTTTCAGGTCGGTGCCGCAACTCAGCGCGCATCGCACCTGCACGAGCATCTCGCCCGGTCTTGGCGCGACCGGAGTCCATTCACGCAACTCGATACAACGCGGCTCGACGAGGATAGCCTGTCGCAGATGCTGCGGATGGGATTTCAGGATCGCCGCGGCGCTCACAGTTTTCGCTCCACAACGAAGGTCGCAATCTGGCGAAGTGGTTCAGCGCGATCGCCGAAGGAATCGAGCGCGTGATGCGCGCGCTGCTCCAGCTCACGCGCAAACTGATGCGATCGCCCGATGCCGAGGATGCCGGGATAAGTCGCCTTGCCCTGCTCGGCGTCCTTCTGTGTGCGTTTGCCAAGTTGCTTGGTAGTGCTTTCCACGTCGAGCAGATCGTCGATCACCTGGAAGGCCAGGCCGAGCGCGCGGCCGTAAGAATCGAGCGCCTTCAACTGGTGCACGTCGGCGCCTCCGATTCGCGCGCCGCCCTTGATCGAAGCGAGGAACATCGCGCCGGTCTTCTTGCCGTGCAGTTCTTCGAGCTCGTCGAGCGTCTTTGCCTGGCCAAGGATGTCGATCGTCTGCCCCGAGACCATTCCGGCGGAACCCGCGGCCTCAGCAAGTTCGACGATCGTTTCGATCATCACCGCAGGCGGTACGACCTCGCTCGCCGAGCGTGCCAGCACCTTGAATGCATCGGTCAGGAGCGCGTCGCCCGCGAGCGTCGCGAACGCTTCGCCATAGACTTTGTGGCTCGATGGGCGGCCGTGACGCAGATCGTCGTCATCCATGCACGGCAGGTCGTCGTGAATCAGCGAGTAGGTGTGAATCATCTCGACTGCGCACGCGAGGCCGAGCGCGGCGTCGAGCTTGCCGCCAACCGCTTCGCATGCGGCGAGCGCGAGCACGGGTCTCAGCCGCTTACCGCCGCCGAGCAGGCTATAGCGCATCGCCTCGAACAGAGTAGCCGCAGGACCAGCGGGCTCAGCGACGACGCGAGCGAGTTCGCGCTCAACGATTTGCGCGCGTTCATTCAGGTATCGTTCCAAGTCGAACACTGTCTTCACTCGATTTACGCGATGCGTTCGGGCATCGGCCTCATCCACCACCCCGCCGCGCGATGCGCGGCCCATCAATCACACCAGCGCCCGCCTCGGACGCTGGCCCGCTGGTCACGCGATCAGCGCATGTAGTGGCGAACCATCCGCCACGAGTCCTTCAGATTCTTGCCGAAGTCCAGGGCCACCGTGCCCTCGAACCCCGAGTGCAGTTTGCAATCGCGGCAACGGATATCCTGCTTGCTGCGGTAATACTCCCAATCCGTCGCCGCGTGCAGCTCGTTGAAGGTCTTGTAGTGACCGTTAGTTATCAGGTAGCACGGACCCTTCCAGCCGCGCGGATTCCGCGTGACCGTGGTCCACGGGCTGCAGAGCAGGTCGCGCGCACCCGTCAGGTAGTCGAGGTAGATCGGCGTGTTGACGATCTTGTAGTCATCCGCCATCGAGCGGACCTTCATGAACTTGTACGGCATCTCCTCCTTCTTGAGGTAGACGTCGTCGTTAGTCAGCACCTGGTAGTGATATCCGGGGCTAAGGAGCATGCCGTCGATGCCGAGCGTGGTGAGAAACTTGATCATCCCCTCGAGCTCTTCGGCGGTGGTTTCGCGGAAGACCGTGGTGTTGGTCTGCACGCGATAGCCCTTGTCCTTCAGCATCTTTATCATTTTGACCACGATGTCGAAATGGCCGGCGCGATCGGTGACGCGATCGTTGGTCTCCTTCATCCCGTCGAGGTGGATATTAAAACTCAAGTGCGAGCTCGGCGGTACCTGTTTGACGAAACGCTCGAGCAGGATCGCGTTGGTGCAGATCATGACGTGGCGGCCCTGCTCTTCGATGAGCCGGTTGGTGAGCGGGCCG